>JBFGDP010000039.1:0-12906 GCA_041580575.1 Christiangramia sp. | reverse complement strand
TTTCACGGTAAATCATATACATGAAAAAATGATAGAGCAAGCTCATCAAACAGCTGCTAAATATGATGAGAATATTTCTGAATTTAATAAGACCGGTCTTTCTGAACAATATCTACACGATTTTCATGCTCCCTACGTAAAACAATCTGAGATCAAATTAGGTTGTAAATATCTGAATGAATATCACATTAAAGAAAACGATACCCTGCTTGTGGTAGCGGCTATAGAACATATCTATTTTGATGAAGGTATACAGATGCCCGATGGCTGGCTTAGATTAGACGATGCAGGCACAGTTGCAGTTAATGGCCTTGATGGTTATGCCCTGCCAAGCCTACTGGACAGGTTTCATTACGCCAGACCCAACCAGGTAGTGAAATCTTTTTTCAGTAAATCATAATTTATGAAGAAAGAAAATCTTCCTCATAAAATATGTCCGGTTTGTGAACGCCCCTTTACCTGGCGAAAGAAATGGGAAAGAGACTGGGAGCAGGTAATCTATTGCAGTGAAAAATGTAGAAGAAATAAAGCATGAGCACAGGTTTAGTATGGTTTAGAAATGACCTTAGAGTTACAGATCATGAAGCGTTAAACACAGCTCGTGAAGAAAACTCCACAGTACTAGGCCTCTACTGTTTCGATCCAAGACATTATCAAAAAACTCCATACGGATTCTCTAAAACCGGAAATTACAGGGCTAAATTCCTGATAGAATCGGTTAAAGATTTAAAAGAAAATCTAAAGAACCTACAGATCCCCCTGTTAATATACCAGGAACAGCCTGAAAAAGTTATAAATAAGGTCATAGCAAAATATCATATTTCTTCTGTGTATTTTCAAAAGGAATGGACACCGGAAGAAAAAGAAGTTGAAAATGCGCTGAAAAGCGTGACTAAAAACATTGAATTCCATTCATACTACCAGCAATTCCTATATCACCCAGATGATATACCCTTTACCTCTTTCAGTGATATTCCCAAAGTTTTTACAGAATTCAGGAAAGCATGCGAAAAAAAATCCAGTGTCAGGGGACTTATCAATAAACCTAAACCTTGCGAACCTCAACAAATTACTGAAGAATCAAACCTTCCGCAGTTAGAAGATTTGGGTCTGAAGGATTTTCAAATAGATGAAAGATCTGCATTTCCCTTTAAAGGAGGTGAAAGCCAGGCGCAGAAGAGAATCAGAGAATATTTTTGGGAGTCGCAAGGACTTTCGAACTATAAAGAAACCAGGAATGGATTGATCGGCAAAGACTATAGTTCCAAATTGTCTGCCTGGCTTGCGAACGGAAGCATATCTCCAAGGCTGGTCTATTTTGAAGTAAAGAAGTTCGAGAAGGAAGTTACTAGCAATCAAAGTACTTACTGGTTAATTTTTGAATTGATCTGGCGGGATTTCTTCAAATATGTTTCTCAAAAACATGGAAATAAGATATTCCAGCTAGGAGGCATTCTTGACAAGGACCTGGATTGGGGTCACGACGAAGATCTATTCACCGATTGGAGTTCCGGAAATACAAAATATGATTTTGTAAATGCCAACATGAACGAGATAGCGGCCACTGGTTTTATGAGTAACCGGGGAAGGCAGAATGTGAACAGTTTCTGGGCTAAAGAACTCAAACAGGATTGGCGAATTGGAGCTGCTTATTTTGAGAGTATGCTGATAGATTATGATGTACACAGCAATTGGGGAAACTGGATGTATAATAGTGGTGTTGGCAATGATCCACGGGATAGAAAATTTAATATAGAAGGTCAGGCAGATCGCTACGATCCAAATAAGGAATACCAAAAATTATGGCTAAACAATTAAAGACCCTGCGCCTCATCCTTGGAGATCAGCTAAATCATAAACATAGCTGGTATAATGGTGACCAGGATAACATCACCTATCTCTTAATGGAGATGCGACAGGAAACCGATTATGTGGTACATCATATTCAGAAGGTCATCGGTTTTTTTAGCGCCATGAGAAATTTCGCCAAATATCTGAAAGAACGTGGCCATGAGATAATTTATTATAAGATCAATGATAAGAATAATAAACAGGATCTAAAGCAGAATATAAATAACCTGATCAATGCGAAGGGTTTTGAAAAGTTTGAATATCAACTTCCAGATGAGTATCGCCTTGACGAACAACTAAAAAAAATCAGCAAAGAATTAAATATTGAATGTAGAAGTTATGACACCGAGCATTTTCTTACTTCCCGGGAAGACCTGTCGAAATTTTATGATGGGAAGAAACAGTACACCATGGAATATTTCTACCGAGATCTTCGCAAGAAATTTGGAATCCTCATGGAGACAGAGGCCAATCCAGAAGGTGCAAAGTGGAATTTCGACAAATCCAATCGTAAAAAATGGAAAGGGCAACCGGAGATTCCTCATGAAAGAGGCTTCAGGAAAGATGTAAGTGATCTCTGCGATGAAATTGGGAAAGCTGGAATTAAAACAATTGGAACAGTAGACCAAAAAAGTTTTAACTGGCCAACTACCAGGGAAGATTCGCTTTCTGTACTTAATTATTTCTGCAAAAATCTGTTGGTCCATTTCGGAGATTTTCAGGATGCCTTGCATACCGAACAGGACTACTTATTTCATTCGCGCCTGTCTTTTAGTATGAATACTAAAATGCTATCTCCCAGGGAAGTGATAGATACCGTAATAGATCACTATTACGAAAATAAAGATGAAATAGATATTTCCCAGGTAGAGGGTTTTGTAAGGCAAATACTTGGCTGGCGGGAATATATGCGGGGCATTTACTGGAAAGAAATGCCCGGATACAGAAGATCTAACAAGTTGAGAAATCAAAATGAACTACCTCAATTTTATTGGGACGCAGACACGAAAATGAATTGTTTACATCATGCAATTAAAAACAGTCTTGAGAATGCATACGCCCATCATATTCAGCGATTGATGATCACAGGGAATTATGCCCTGTTAACAGAAACTCACCCAGATGAGGTAGACAAATGGTACCTGGGCATTTACATAGATGCCATAGAATGGGTAGAGATCACCAATACCCGTGGCATGAGTCAATTTGCAGACGGAGGGATCGTGGCAACCAAACCTTATGTTTCCAGCGGAAGTTATATCAATAAAATGAGTAATTACTGTAAAAGTTGCCATTACAAAGTCAGTAAAAAAACTGGTGAAGATTCATGCCCTTTCAATAGTTTATACTGGAATTTTTTAGAATCCAATAGGGAAAAATTACAGGACAATCAACGTATGAGCATGATGTTCAGTTTATTAGACAAAAAAGAACCTGCCGAAATGGAAGAGATCCGTAACAGAGCCAGTAAGATCATTAATAACCCATCAGATTTTTAAGAAGTTAAGTTAAATCAAGGTTAAATGAGAAGTTAGGGGTAATTCTATTATATAACTTTATAATGGACTTAAAAAAGCTTATTACATACTAACTTTAAATATTAACTATCGGCAAGCTTCGCGGCCTGCCTTAAAATCAACCTAACATGAGAGATTTAATTTGGCTTATTATCGTTCTACTGGTCATTGGTTGGCTTGTTGGATACTTTGCCTTTCCAGACCTTGGAAGTATTATTCACATATTAATAGTACTTGCCGTTATCTTAATTCTTTATAAACTACTGACAGGAAGACGGCTATAATAATTATTGTAACACATTCAACCCTTTGAGCGATCAAAGGGTTTTTTTATTCAGAATTAAATAAAAAAATCAAATTAAATCATGTGGGATTTAAAAGGCAAAAAGGCTCTCATAAGCGGTGGTACGAAAGGTATAGGTCGCGCAACGGTAATAGATTTTCTGGAATTAGGAGCCGAAGTGCTTTTCACTGCCAGGAATAAAGATGAAATCGCATCTTTTGAAAACGAACTACAGGCCAGAGACTTCAAGGTTAAAGGAATGATGGCCGATTCTTCAAATTTGGAAGATAGAAATAAGATCAAAGAATATATTGGTGAACTTTGGGGCCATGTGGATATATTGGTTAATAATGCAGGAATAAACATCAGGAAAAAGGCAAGAGATTATTCTGAAGAAGAATACAGGAAAGTTCTAGAGATCAACCTGATCGCACCTTTTGAACTTAGCCGACTGTTATATGAATATTTAAGAGCGTCGGGGAATGCTAGTATAATCAATGTCGCATCGTCTGCAGCTTTACAGGATGTAGGTACCGGTACCCCGTATGCGATGTCCAAAGCAGGACTTTTACAACAATCCCGAAGCCTAGCCGTCGAATGGGCTGGAGATAAGATTAGGGTAAATTCGGTTTCGCCCTGGTTTACTAAAACACCGTTAACTGAAGGTTATCTACATAACAATGAAAAGATGAATTCTATCTTGAGCAGGACTCCTCTAAACCGGGTGGCAGAAGCAAATGAAATTTCGGCAATTATCGCCTTTCTGGCTATGGAGAAATCATCTTTTATCACCGGTCAAAATATCATCGTAGATGGTGGGATGAGTATAACAGCGCTATAAAAATGATTATTTAGTACCTTTAAAAAAAATAGCTAAATGAAAAAACTACTTTTCTTATCCATCCTAGGAATTTTATTCTATTCGTGTAATGACAAGAAAAAAGAACAGGAAATCATTTCTGAGGAGCAGAACCTGGAAATTCATGAAAAAATTGCTCTGGCCAATGGGCTTGAGGAGTTTGACAGTATCAATAAAATTAAATTCACTTTTAATGTAAAAGTGAACGATACACTGAGATCCCAGCGAAAATGGGTCTGGAATCTTGATAGCGATAAGATAATGCTCACCGAAAAAGATTCAACCATGAGCTATATCAAAAAAGATAGTATTGCCATGGAGAATGAGTATATCGATCAAAGATTTATCAATGATTCTTATTGGCTGTTGTTTCCCTACCAGCTAAAATGGTCGAATGCCAGGATAAGTGAAGCAAATACCGCAAAAGCTCCAATTAGCGGAAAAGAAATGCAAATGCTAAGCGTTAGCTATCCATCTGAAGGTGGTTATACACCCGGGGACAGTTATGATATTTATTTTGATAAGGATCTACTTATCAGGGAATGGGTTTATAAGTCTGCCGGTGGTGGCCGAGAAATGGCAACCACCTGGGAAGATTATGAAGACTATAATGGGGTATTGATCTCTAAGATGCACAGATCTGGCGATGGCTCGTTCGAATTATTCTTTACCGATATTTCTTTAGAAAAATAAAACTAAGATCGATATAATATAAAAGGAGGCAAAAATGCCTCCTTTTTTTGTTTTAAGATGTAGCCAATTATCGCAAAAGGACAACTTTCTGTATAATAAATCTTCTCGTTTATAGTACTTTTTGCTTGCTGAGAATTCCTTTTTTAAGGATCTGTCCAAATTCATACATATCTTCAAAAGAACAATAGAACGGCGCCGGTGCCAGTCTAATCACATTGGGTTCGCGCCAGTCTGTGATCACGCCCTGATCCATTAGATATCTAAATAGCTCTTTACCCTCTCCATGCAGGAACACCGATAATTGAGTGCCTCTTTGTGCCTGATCTGCCGGTGTAATGATCTCAAAAGTGCTCTCTACATCCTTATCTATCTCATGCAGCACAAATTCCAGGTATGCTACAATCTTATTCCTTTTCTCGATCAGGGCAGGCATTCCTACCTCGGCAAACATTTCCAGAGAGGCCAGATAAGGAGCCATTGCTAATATGGGGGCATTACTAATTTGCCAGGCATCTGCCGTTGGCTCTGGCTGAAATTCGGGTTCCATAAGAAAACGTCTTTCTTTATTATGACCCCACCAACCTTCAAATCTGGGAATATCCTTTTTATTATGATATTTTTCGTTGATGAAACAGCCCGAAGCATTTCCGGGGCCCGAGTTCATATATTTATAACTACACCAGGCAGCAAAATCTACGTTCCACTCGCTCAGTTTCAATTCTATATTGCCTGCTGCGTGAGCTAGATCCCAGCCTACATATGCTCCAACCTCATGTCCCACTTTGGTTATGGTTTCCATATCGAAAACCTGACCGGTATAATAATTCACTCCTCCTATCAATACCAGGGCACACTCTTCACCCACTTCTTTGATCTTCGCTAAAACATCTTCTGTTCTGAAATTATTCTCCCCGTCTCGCTTTTTGATCTCTACTATGGCATCTTTCGGGTCATAACCATGAAAACGAACCTGACTGGAGATCATGTATTGATCGCTTGGAAAAGCCTTTTCCTCGCAAATGATCTTGAATCTCTTACCCGAAGGTCTGTAAAAAGATACCATCAATAAATGCAGGTTCACGGTAAGAGTATTCATCACCGTCACCTCAGCAGGTTTAGCTCCCACAACCGTGGCTAGCTTCTCTGAAAATCGTTCATGGTAATCCCACCAGGACTTTTCAGCGTAAAAATGACCTTCTACTGCAAGTTCTGCCCAGTCTTTCATGATCTCATCGACGTATTTTTTGGCCGATCTTGGCTGAAGCCCTAAAGAATTACCTACAAAATAAATAACGTCCTTCCCATTAACCTTCGGAAAAATAAATTCCTCCCTGTATTTAGAAAGCTGGTCTTCCTTATCTAATTGCCTGGCAAATTCCCGGGTGTTCTCGAACTGCATAAATTTTATTTTTCGTAAAAATACAATTTCGTTTTAAAGACTTAAAAGCGAAACACCGCATAAAATCTTTAATTTTGACAGAAATTCTACGAAATGCATTTTTTACCTGAAGATATTGATGATTATATAGTGGCTCATTCGCAAAAAGAACCTGAATTACTAGCCAGGCTTAACAGGGAAACAAATCAAAAAGTGATGCAGCCCAGGATGTTAAGCGGGCATTACCAGGGACGCGTTCTAAGTCTGCTGGCAAAATTAAAAATGCCTCGGTCCATATTAGAAATTGGCACCTACACCGGGTATTCGGCCTTGTGCCTGGCAGAAGGTCTCACAAATGACGGGACCCTGCATACTATAGACGTAAATGAAGAACTGTATGATTTTCAGAAAAAATATTTTGATGCCTCCCCGTATTCCGGTAAGATAATTCAACATCTGGGTGATGCTACTAAAATAATCCCTGAAATCGAAACCAATTTTGACCTTGTATTTATCGATGCAGACAAACCCAACTATCCCAAGTATTTTGAATTGATCATAGAAAAAATGAATAAGGGTGGCGTTATACTTTCAGACAATGTATTATGGTCTGGAAAGGTGATAGATAATGTTAAGAAGGATGATGAGTCTACTTTAGCCCTTTTAGAATACAATAGACTACTGGCAGAAGATGATCGCGTAGAGACGGTTATTTTACCAATTAGGGACGGACTTACTCTTACCCGGGTAAAATGATCAATACAGCCGGCGGCCTGCCTTATTGTATAACTTATAAAATAGGATAGCCATTAAAATTCCCACGATCATCCCAACAAGAATATCACCGGGATAATGTACCCCAACGTAGATCCTGCTCATCACGAAAATTACAGGCCAGATATAAGCCAGGTATATCCATTTTGTTTTCTGAGAGATCACCAGGACTAAAAAGGTGGTAGCCGCAAAAGAGGTAGAAGAATGACCCGAAAAGAAACTATAATTTGTTGGCTCCTGAAGTATGCGGATCAATTCTGTAAGTTCAGGAGTATTATTAGGTCTTAGCCTTAAAGCAATTCCTTTTACAAGATTGGTGAATCCCCAGGTGGTAAATGTTGTGGCGAGTAAGAATAAAGTGGAAAAGGTTGCTTTCTTCCAGTGAAAGGCCATAAAGAAAAAAGCGAAAAAAAGAATGTAAAGCGGAATCCAGTGACGGGGATTGGTTACAAAGATCCAGAAAGCATCATATTGTTCAATTCCGAGATTGTTGAGATATACGAACAAATCCCTGTCCCACTGTTCAATCTGCTTCCACATAGTTTGCAAACTTAGAATTTGCGTCTTACAGACCCCGTGATCTCTTCTATATCTTCTTTCACCTTATCTATTTCTCCCCGTACATCCTTGGTGAAATCTGTATCTATACCCTGCTTTTCAGCACTTTTCTGAATCTCACTTTTAATGTCGTTAGAAGCATTTCTAATGGCCTTCATGCCCTTTCCTAAACCACGGGCAATATCTGGGATCTTATCAGCACCAAAGACCATTACCAGGATGAACATGATAAAGGCAATTTCGGCTCCACTAATAAATAAAGGTAAGGTATGCATAACAGGACAAATATAATTACAAATCTAAGCATAAAAAAAGCCGACTCGTTAAAGTCGGCTTAAATATTATAGTTGAAATTTCTTAGTCCTGAGAAGACTCTTTGAACTCTTCAAATTCACTTTTTGCCACCTCTTTAGGCCAGCTGTTATTGTCTACATCCACATCTGCGGTTTCAAGATCAGGATCCAGAGTTATTTTTACGATCTCTTTATTTGTAGGGATCACTTTACTCACAGTTTTATCATTTTTTCTCCAGATTTGTACCGGATAGGTAACTTTTTCCGAAGTACCATCAGCATAAGAAAGTTCAACGATGATAGGCATTACCAAACCACCCGGTTTTTCAAAAACAACCTGGTAGAAATATTTAGGCGCCTTTAGTTTCTTTCTTTCTTCTTCTGTAAAATTATCCATTACATAAGCCTGTAAGGTTTCAGAATTTTCCAGCAGAGATTTATTTTTCATCTCTTCACTAAATTCTTCATCTTCCTCACTTACCACGTATAGGGCTTTGGTTTCTTCAGGAGTCGTTCCATATCTCTGTAACATTTCTCTTCCTGCCTTTGTAGGGGTATCTGTAACGTAATATTTATTTACTTCCTTAATTCCAATATCCACATTATCTGTAGTATAGAACCATCCTCTCCAGAACCAGTCAAGGTCTACACTTGATGCATCTTCCATCGTTCTGAAGAAATCCTCGGGCGTAGGGTGCTTAAACATCCATCTGTGAGAATAGGTTTTAAAAGCATAATCAAAAAGCTCACGTCCCATGATGGTTTCACGAAGAATATTCAGGGCTGTTGCCGGTTTTCCGTAGGCATTATTACCCAATTGATGAACCTGTTCCGGGTTAGACATAATTGGTGAAATATAAGCCTGATTCCCTTTCATATAAGGAACGATCTTACTTGGCTCGCCTCTTCTTGAAGGATATTTGCTCAATGGAGCGATCGCTTCAGGGTATTCTGTTGCAAATTCCTGCTCGGCTACATATTGCACGAAAGTATTGATACCTTCATCCATCCATCCCCACTGGCGCTCATCTGAATTTACGATCATCGGGAAAAAGTTGTGCCCTACTTCATGTATGATCACGCTTATCATTCCAAATTTCACTCGGTCGCTGTAATTACCATTTTCATCTGGACGTCCATAATTCCAGCAGATCATTGGATATTCCATCCCCTGATTCTTAGCATGGACCGAAACTGCTTTATGATAAGGGTACTGGAAAGTATGAGCAGAATAGCTTTTCAGGGTACTCGCAACCGCCCTTGTAGACCACTGCTCCCAAAGAGGATTACCTTCTTTAGGATAAACTGAAACAGCCATCACGTCTTTCCCCATCACATCTACAGCCATCATATCCAGAATGAATTTTCTGGAAGTAGAGAATGCAAAGTCACGTACCATTTCTGCTTTATAGGTCCAGGTCTTAGTTTTATCGGCAAAACCTTTCTCAGCAGCTTCAGCTTCTTCCTGAGTTACGATCATCACCGGCTTATCATAGCTCTTTCTGGCCTTTTCATAACGCTTCAACATTTCTTTAGAATACACTTCCTTTCTATTCTGAAGCTCACCGGTTGCCTCCATAATGTGATCTGCCGGTACGGTAATATTCACCTCATAATCTCCAAAAGGCAAAGCGAATTCACCATTCCCCCAGAACTGATAGTTCTGCCAGCCTTCAACATCATTATATACAGCCATTCTTGGAAAGAACTGGGCAATAACATAAGCTTTGTTTCCATCATCAGGAAAATATTCATAACCGGAACGGGCGCGGTTAGTCACATGGTTGTTCACATTATAGGACCATTTGATATTGAATGAATAGCTTTCACCAGCCTTTAATGGTTTTGACATATCAATTCGCATCATCGTTTGATGAATCGTATATTTAAGAGGTGCGCCATTTGCAGTTACAGATTTTATATTGAAACCACCATCAAATGGTTCTTCCATAAAATTGCTAGTAAATCTAGCTGGAGTAGCTACAGGAGCCATTCCTTCTCCATCTTTTTGAGGAGCATCCTTTTTACGAATGTTTTGATCTAATTGCACCCATAAATATTCCAGGTCCTGAGGAGAATTATTATGATAAGTGATGGTTTCATCTCCAGTTATTACTGAATTCTTATCATCAAGGACGATATCCATCTTATAGTCGGCTTCATTCTGATAATAAGCCGGTCCCGGTGCACCAGAGGCTGTTCTATATTGATTGGGAGTAGCAAACTCCTGATACATCTGCCTGAACTTGTTTTGATTGGTGTGACCTTCCTGCCGCGTTTCTGTTTGATCATTTTCCTGTGCAGATAAACCTGCAAAAACGAACATTAGAAACACAGAGCATAGCATATTTAATCTCTTCATGTACTTGGTTTTAATTTAAGGTTGCTAAAAATAAGTATTTTATATTCCATGGAAAAAAGCATTCTAAAAATTTACCGTTTTACTGCTATTATCTTTTACCAGCAGCATACTTTCAATCTGTTTTCCATTATTTACGTGAACAATATTCTTTTGTGAATCGAAAAGATCGGTTAGAATAAGGTTTTTTACTTTAACTTTTCTAAGAGTTTCTACATTGGTACCTTCAATAAATAAGACAACCTGATCTGCATCGAACTTACTACCCAGGAATTTTAATTGTAGATCTTCTCCATTGATAGTAAGATTGAGTTTTTTCAGAATATATTTTCCTATGAGATCTTTGTGAGCTTTGAGGTCCTTTTTATAGGACAAACTAATATCTTTCTGATACCTCCTGGACAGCACCTCCTCCAGGTCGTCTATAAAAACCCTGGAAATTATTTGCAGACTTTTCTGGCTCTCGTTGTATTCAATTTCGGTAACGCTCAGATATGTTTCATGATCCTTTTTAGAAAAGGAGCACAACAGGACTAGGGAAAATAAAAGAGCAAAAATCTTTTTCATGGTAATTTTAGATAGAAAAGAGCAAATATTAAACCAAAAAAATCATATAAATACAATCTTCATGCTTTTGACTAATAAAAAGTTAAAGGGTTTAATATAGTTTTAGTATTATCCAGGAATCTGGTTAGAAACATTAAGATGAGAACCTCTCATATCTTTGAAATCCTCTATCCGGGTTTGAAAATATTCGATAAGCACAAAAGCATTATTATTCAAAACTAGTTTCCTGAACCTGCTGTCTTCTGCGCAGAAATAAACGAAATTACAGATCTCATTATGCTCTAGCCCTAGGTTTTCCCTGAAAAATTCCCGCCCGACGATCGAGATACTTTTATTGGCAATTTCACGGCTGGAATAGGTTGTGGTTTTTTCCTTATTCCTGGATAGCTGATCTATAACAGCCCCCGCAATAAGGTCAAGCCTTAATCCTCCTCCCATCACTGGTTTTTCATATGGATTCAATTCCCGGTCCTTTTTTATAAAATCATTCAGGTCATTTTGTAATTTATATTTGGCTTCAACTTCGGCAATAGAAATCTTCTTGAGATCGTTTGCCAGGAAACCCGATAATTTTATATCGTCTATAACAACCTCGGCAAGCTCATTCATTTTATTCTGAAGTTTGATTACAAGGTTTCCTTCTTCAATCATCTTTTCGGTTACCAGAATGCCTGTATTCTGAAACTGCACCGAAGAAATGTACAAGCTGTCATTCTCGCGAGCCATGATCACAAAATCACCGTTTCTATTCGTCACTGCTCCTTTTTCGAGATTAAGATTAATCACATGTATCTTTTCAACATCAGAATTACTTGCATCTATATGTCCCGATAATAAAACAGGCTCCTGGGACCAGGCTGAAAATCCTGATAAAAGAATGCAAAACAATAGGATGAATTGGATTTTAGAAGTAGTATGTGCTGAATTCAAATTTTGAATTTTATGATGACGATCTGAATGAATTAACAAAAAAGAGATTTTAATTTAGTTCCCGCAAGGCTTTGAAGAAATCTATCTTAGTTTCCAGGAATTGCATTAGGGGAAATACGTTCCCGATTCTTACTAAAGTTTGATATTTAGAGTCCTTGGCACAGTATAATAGAAAATTGATAATTTCCTCTTCTTTGATTTGAAATTGATTCACAAAGAAAGAAATTCCTACAAGGCCAAGCCCTTTATTCACTAATACCGAAATTTCGTTATTCTCTTCAGCCGTCTCCAGCTGCCGGAATTTTCCGTTCAATTTATTTAAGAGGGTCACAATATTACCACCATTATACGCTGAATGAGTCTCCAGTTCCAGGCTTGTTCTGCGTGGTGCAGGAAAAGGCATCCCAAGTTCCTCATAAATAGATTTCGGAACTATATCTATATCTTTCGCAATATCCCCGGTAAGGCGAATATCATCCAGCTGCACCTCATCAAGCTCATTGAATTTATTCCGCAATTGAACAATTAGAATCATATCAAAATCAGATTCACTCACCACAACTTTTTTGTGTTCAAATTGAATAGATGAAAAAAACAGGGTATCTCCTACTCTAGCGTGAATTCTGAAAATCCCTTTTTCATTGGTAGTAGTCCCCAATTTCCCAGTTAAATTTACTACATGAATACCAGAGATATTCTGAATACTGTCAGTTACCAATATTTGTCCCAGAAGTATTTCTCTTTCCTGCCCTGTTAGAGTTTGAGCAAAAAATATATAGAAAACTATTAGTTTAAGGAATGACCTGATTTTCAAAGATGGTTAGCGCTGGAATTAATAACGATC
>JBFGDP010000038.1:0-12917 GCA_041580575.1 Christiangramia sp. | reverse complement strand
GGTGATATCCGCGGAATTATAGATCACCTGGACTATATAGAAGAGATGGGATTTACCGCCCTTTGGTCTTCACCGTTATTGATAAACGACATGAAATCTGCCTCTTATCATGGGTATGCAATGACCGATTTCTATAAGGTTGATCCTCGTTTTGGTACCCTTGAGGAATATAAAGAACTGGCTAAAAAGGCTAATGAGAGAGGAATAAAAATTATAATGGACCAGGTAGTAAACCATATTGGGATAGAACATTGGTGGATGAAAGATCTGCCTTTTGGAGACTGGATAAACTATCAGGATAAATATGAGAAGGGAGAGGAAATCGTTTTCTCCAGTCATCGCAGAACCGCTAACCAGGATCTGTATGCTTCAGAAGCAGATAAAAAACAATTGAATGACGGATGGTTTGTAGAAACCATGCCAGATCTTAACCAGAAGAATCCCTTCATGGCAAAATATCTTATTCAGAATAGTATCTGGTGGATAGAGACGTTGGGATTAGGTGGAATTCGGCAGGATACCTATCCTTATCCCGATAAACAGTTTATGAGTGATTGGGCAGGTGCGATCATGCAAGAATACCCGAATTTTAATATTGTTGGAGAAGAGTGGAGTAATAATCCTTTGCTCATAAGATACTGGCAGGATGGCGTTGACAATGGTTATGATTCCAATCTAAGATCTACCATGGATTTCGCAATGCAGAACAATATCGTGCAAGGTCTCAATGAAGCTGAAAATTGGGATAAGGGTCTGATTAAACTTTACGATGGCCTGGCGAACGATTTTGCTTATGCTTCCCCTCAGGATATTATGGTCTTTCCAGACAATCATGATATGAGCAGGATTTACACTCAGTTAAAAGAGGATATCCCGAACACCAAAATGGCTTTGGGCTATTTGGCCGTTATGCCGCGCATCCTGCAGATATATTACGGAACCGAAATTTTGATGAACGATTCGGCTAAGCCCGGCGATCATGGGTTAATTCGCACCGAATTTCCGGGCGGTTGGAGTGACAGTAAGAAGAATGCTTTCACAGGTCAGGGTCTTACCAAAGATGAAAAGGAAATGCAGGTTTTTCTCAAAACCCTGCTTAATTATAGAAAGAACAGCAAGGCGATACAAACCGGGAAAACCATTCATTTTGCTCCAGAAAATAACATATATATGATTTCCCGTATCGCCGAAGGGGAAACCGTAGTTCTTATTTTGAATAAAAATCCAAAGCCGGTTCACCTAGATCTTTCCAGGTTCAACGAGTTAGGTCTGGATGGTACTACTTTAAGGAATATTATTTCCGGAGAAAAGTTGGAATGGAAAAATTCAATACAATTAAGGGACCGCGGGCCTTATTTTCTAACTACTAAACTGAATTAATTCGCTAACCTATAGAACTCATTTATGAAAAAGGTATTATTAATACTAATGGCCTTTGGCCTGATGCTTTCCTGCAAAAACGATCCAAAAAGCACTGAAGCTACAGATTTAGAAATTCAAAAGGACAGTCTTGCTCCGATAAGTAATGAAATCCTGGAATCGGCTGTAATTTACGAGGCTAATATTCGCCAGTATTCACCTGAAGGAACTTTTGATGCTTTTACCAAGGATATACCCCAGTTGAAAGAACTTGGAGTAAAGGTGATCTGGCTTATGCCCATGTACCCAATATCTGTAAAGAATAGAAAAGCCACTGGAGGCAAAGATGTGGCAGATATCGAAGATCCTGAAGAGCGGAAGAAATACCTGGGAAGCTATTATGCTATTTCAGATTATACCGCTGTGAATCCTGAACATGGAACTATGGAAGATTTTGATGAGCTAGTAGCCGTTGCTCATGAGAATGGAATGTATGTAATCCTGGACTGGGTTGCCAACCATACCGGTTGGGATCATCAGTGGCTTACAGACCATAAAGACTGGTATACCCAGAATGAAAAGGGAGAGGTTGTAGATCCAATTAATCAGGAAACCGGGGAATCCTGGGGCTGGACAGATGTTGCCGATCTTAATTTCGACAATCAGGAAATGCGAAAAGCCATGATAAACGATATGTTATTCTGGATAAAGGAGCACAACATAGATGGATTCCGGGCCGATGCAGCACATTCGGTACCTACAGATTTCTGGGAAACGGCCGCTACAGCAATAAGAGAAGTTAAGCCCGTTTTTATGCTGGCTGAGGCAGAAAGTCCAAAAGACCTGTTTCATAAGGCTTTTGATATGGGATATAACTGGGAAGGGCATCATATTCTGAATGGTATAGCCAAAGGAGAAAAAACAGCAAAAGACCTGGACGAATATATGGTGAAGATAGATTCTACTTTTCAGGAGGATGATTATCTCATGAATTTTGTGACCAATCATGACGAGAATTCCTGGGCTGGTACAGTTAAGGAAAGAATGGGTGATGCTTCAGAAACCATGCTTGCATTGACCTATACGTTACCGGGAATGCCATTGATTTATAGTGGCCAGGAATATGATATGGATAAGCGATTGCTTTTCTTTGAAAAAGATACCATTCCGAAGAAAAAGGGTACGGTTTACCCAATCCTGGAAAAACTGGGAGCCCTAAAGAATAATTATCCCGCATTGCATGGTGCCAAAGAAGCAGCAAGTTATACCGATGTTAAAACAAGCTCAGAAGAAAAGATAGTGGCTTTTAAAAGAGAGAAGAATGGTGAGGCGCTTTATTATATCGCTAATATGACGGCAAACCCTGTGCAATTTAATGTAGAGCTATACGGAGATTTCCAGGAATATATGACTGGCAAGAACTTTAGCATCTCTAAAGATCAGGAATTGCAGTTCGAGCCCTGGGAGTATAAAATTTTGATAAATAAGTAATTAAAGTCATAAATATTTGCAAAAAGCCACTTAATAGTGGCTTTTTTTATTAGTTATTAACCGAAAACGTTTTAGTTTTTTCGGAAATTAGGTTAATGACATTAAAGAGGTTAGTTTTGAGGTAAATGGACAAAAATATTAGAAACATAGCAGTTCTAACTTCCGGAGGAGATGCTCCCGGAATGAATGCTGCAATAAGAGCAGTCGTGCGTGCATGTTCGTTTTATAAATTAGAATGTACGGGCGTTTACAGAGGATATCAGGGTTTAATTGAAGCCGATTTTGAGCCGCTTGATGCCCGATCTGTAAGAAATATCATCAATAAAGGAGGAACTTTTCTAAAATCTACCCGTTCAGAAGAATTCAGAACTAAGGAAGGTAGAAAAAAAGCTTATGATAATCTTACCACAAATGGAGTGGATGCTCTGATTGTCATAGGTGGAGATGGTACTTTCACCGGTGGGCAGCTTTTTAGCCAGGAATTTAATTTTCCTATCGTGGGAATACCGGCTACTATAGATAATGACATTAATGGGACAGATTATACCCTGGGTTATGATACTGCATTAAACACGGTGGTGGAAGCGATCGATAAGATTAGAGATACAGCTAGTTCACATAACAGGCTATTTCTTATCGAAGTTATGGGAAGAGATGCCGGGGATATTGCCTTAAACAGTGGGATTGGAGCGGGAGCTGAAGAGATTCTTATCCCTGAAGAAGATCTCGGGGCAGAACGTCTTATAGAATCCTTGCGTAAGAGTAAGAAATCTGGAAAAACTTCCAGTATCATCGTGGTTGCCGAAGGAGAAAAGAGTGGTAAAAATATCTTTGAACTGGCCAGTTATATAGAAGAAAACCTGGATGAATACGAGGTTCGAGTTTCTGTTCTGGGACATATTCAGAGGGGAGGTTCACCAAGTTGTTTTGATAGGGTTCTAGCCAGTAAACTTGGGGTTGGTGCAGTGGAAGCCCTGATGCAGAATAAAACAGAAATTATGATAGGGATACATCATCAAAAAGTTGTGGATGTAGACCTGGTTACCGCCATCAAAGGTGACGCAAAAATAGATAAGGAATTACGAAGGGTGGCAGACATCACTTCGGTTTAATTTAAAACCAAAAAAATGAGTACAAAAATTGGAATAAACGGATTTGGGCGAATAGGAAGAATTGCTTTTCGTATTGCCGCTCAAAATGAGAATGTTGAAGTTGTAGCTATCAATGATCTTCTGGATGTGGATCACCTGGCATATTTATTAAAATACGATTCTGTACACGGTAAATATGATGGTACTGTTGAAGTTAAGGATGGAAGTTTATATGTAGACGGGAAGAAGATAAGAGTAACTTCAGAGAAGAACCCTGCAGACCTTAAATGGAATGATGTGAATGTTGAAGTTGTTCTTGATTGCACAGGAATTTTCACAGATAAGGACAATGCAAAAGCACATTTAGATGCAGGTGCCAGAAAAGTAGTGATCTCTGCACCTTCCAAGACAGCACCAATGTTCGTTATGGGTGTTAATCACCAGGATGTGACTGCAGATGATCATATCGTCTCCAATGCTTCCTGTACCACCAATTGCCTGGCGCCACTGGCAAAAGTGATCGATGATGAATTTGGACTAGTAGAAGGTTTAATGACTACGGTTCATGCGACTACATCAACTCAGTTCACGGTAGACTCTCCATCAAGAAAGAATTTTAGATTGGGACGCAGTGCCATGGCAAATATTATTCCTAGTTCCACCGGAGCTGCAGTTGCAGTTACTAAGGTAATTCCTTCTCTTAAAGGAAAATTAACCGGGATGGCTTTCCGTGTACCAACTACAGATGTGTCGGTGGTAGATCTAACTGTACGTACAGAAAAGAGCACTTCTTATGAAGAGATCAAAGCAGCTTTTAAAAAGGCTTCAGAAGGAGCATTTAAAGGAGTGATCTCTTATACCGAAGAAGAGGTGGTAAGTCAGGATTTTGTGTCTGATGCACATACCTGTAATTTTGATGCCGGGGCGGGAATTGCTTTGAACGACAATTTCTTTAAGCTGATCGCATGGTATGATAACGAGTATGGATACTCGGCTAAACTAGTAGATCTTGCTGCTCACGTAGCTTCACTATAATATTTTAAACCTGAAATGAGCACGGTTTCACGGGATTAAATTGTAAATTTAATCAACCGGATTGTGCTTATTTCTGGTTTTAATTAATCATAAGGACAGATGATTTTAATAGCTGATGGAGGGTCCACAAAATGTGACTGGATACTTCTGAATAATGAGGGTGAGCAGGTTTTTAAAACCAGGACAAAAGGTCTTAATCCGGCAGTTTTTAAAGAACCGGTTTTAGAGGAAAGACTCGCGGAAAACCCGGAGCTTGCCGAGGTAAGAGATAAAGTGGAGAAGATCCATTTTTATGGTGCCGGTTGCGGTACTCCAACTCCAAGAGAATTATTAAAAAGTATCATTGGCAACTATTTTACCAATGCAGATGAAGTACTGGTGATGGAAGATATGGTTGCCGCAGTTTATGCCGCTACTACAGAGCCCGGTATTGTTTGTATACTTGGTACCGGTTCCAATAGTTGCTATTACGATGGAGAAAAAATTCATCAGGCCGTAGATTCTTTAGGTTATATCTTAATGGATGAAGCCAGTGGGAATTACTTCGGAAAAAGACTGATTCGCGATTATTATTATAAGCGTATGCCTCCGGAAGTGGCTGAAAAGTTCGAAAAAACGTTTGACCTTAACTCAGATACGATTAAGATGAACCTTTATAGAAAAGAAAATCCTAATACGTATCTGGCTCACTTCGCTGAATTCATTTTTACTAACGAGCGCAACGGTTATTTTTATAAGCTACTACACGAAGGCTTAACAGATTTTGTGCATTCCAGAGTTCTTGCTTACCCGCAGGTTACATCTGTGCCGGTTCATTTTATTGGTACCATCGCATTCTTTAGCGAAGATATTATTCGCGCGGTTTTGCAGCCATACGGAATTCAGTTAGGAAATATCGTAAGAAGGCCTATAGACGCACTTATTGAATATTACAGGCAGAACGTGATTAAGGTTTCGTAACGTAATGCATACATACAATTATGTAAAGGATCTGTGCTCGCACAGATCTTTTTTTTGCGATAAAAAAGAAAATGATCTGGCTAAATACCTATAATTCAGAATAATATGTTAAATTAAGACCTGAATTTTTAAATAGATGGCAAAGGCGTCAGAGGTTTTAAGAGATTGTGGCCCACTAATTATCAATAAATGGGAGCAGGAAGTCAAGGAAGAAATTCCGGCCGCTTATATTTCCAGTAACCTTGCCCTGCGCAATCAGCTACCCAGTGTTCTGAAAGATTTTGCAGATATTATTGAAAGGTATGGTGACCTAAAAGAACTAGAAGCAAATGAAAAATTTGAAGAGATAATTAAGAACACCCTGGAACATGGGCGTCACCGTGCGACTTCCTCACATTATACGGTCCAGCAAATTTTAAAGGAGTATATTATATTTCACCGTGTTCTTACAGAAACGCTTCTGGATAGAAATGTTTATAGCCATGGGGTTGGAATAATATTAAAGTATGCGCTGGAGAATGCTATGCTTAATTCTGCCGGATCCTTTAGCGATTCCCTTCAGGAAATGAGGGAAAAATTGATAGGAACCCTGGCGCATGATATCAGAAATCCTATTACCGCAGCATATTTTGCCTTGGATGTACTCGACCAGGAAATCGACCCGGAAAGATTTAAGAGTATGAAAAGTATGGGTGTAAGAAGTCTTAAAAAATCCCTGGAGATGCTGGAAGGGCTACTGGATGCAATCGCGGTAAAGGCTGGAGAAGGAATAACCCTTAGCTTTGCCGAGATCGATATTGTTAAAGAACTGAAATGGGTTTATAAGGAAGCTTCAGAAATTTATTCTAATGAGATCATTTTTAATACTACTCATAAAAAAGTATTTGGAATCTTTGATGGTACTGCCATTAGAAGAGTAGTGGAGAACCTGGTAACCAATGCCATTAAATATGGTTCAAGGAAATCGCCAGTTGAATTGAGTGTAGAGAATAAAGACGAGCATGTAATTATTAAGGTATATAATGAAGGTAAGCCCATACCAAAAAAAGATCAGGATGCCATTTTTGAGTATCTTAATCGCGGCCGGGTCTCGAAAGATACCAGTCTGGAAAGCTGGGGAATGGGACTTACCCTTGTTAAAAGTGTAGCCGCAGCTCATGGAGGTCATGTGGAATTGGAAAGTGCTAAAGAAAAAGGCACCATATTCTCTATCTACCTGAAGAAAAATGCAAACAAACCTGGTAAAATCAAAACCGAACTGAATTATTCAGAAAACTAAACTGAATATTTTAATCAAGTATCCCTACACACGAGTTCGTGTGATTTCCAGAATTAATGAATAACTCAAGGAATAAAGGATGCTGGTAAAAGTATATGGCAGCGCTGTATTTGGTGTAGAAGCAACTACCATTACAGTAGAGGTTAACGTAGCTTCGGGAATTGGTTACCATTTGGTAGGTCTTCCAGATAATGCTGTAAAAGAATCAAGTTATAGGTTAACCGCGGCACTTCAAAATAATAAATACAAACTACCCGGTAAGAAGATTATTATAAATATGGCCCCGGCCGATCTTAGAAAGGAAGGATCTGCTTATGATCTTACCTTGGCCCTGGGAATACTCGCCGCCTCTGGACAGATCAAGGCAGATAATATAGATAGATATTTAATTATGGGAGAGCTATCCCTGGATGGGAGCCTGCAACCAATAAGAGGTGCTCTTCCAATTGCCATTCAGGCTAAAAAAGAAGGCTTTAAAGGATTTATTCTACCAGAGCAAAATGCCCGTGAAGCTGCAATTGTTTCTGGTCTGGAAGTGTATGGTGTTCATAATATTACCCAGGTGATCGATTTTTTCGATAAAGATCTTGACCTGCCCAAAACCGAGATCAATACGAGGGAAACTTTTTTCAATAATCTGAATAATCTCGAGTTCGATTTTGCCGACGTAAAGGGACAGGAATCTATAAAACGCTGTATGGAAATAGCTGCGGCAGGTGGACATAACATCATTCTAATTGGTCCGCCAGGCGCCGGAAAAACTATGCTGGCCAAAAGGCTTCCAACTATCCTGCCACCAATGACCCTGCAGGAAGCCCTCGAAACAACGAAGATACACAGCGTTGCAGGTAGAATTCGGGATAATGTTGGGCTACTGGCGCAACGACCTTTTAGAAGCCCACACCATACAATTTCAGATGTTGCCCTGGTGGGTGGAGGTGCCTATCCCCAACCTGGTGAGATCTCCCTTTCTCATAACGGTGTGCTTTTTCTTGATGAATTACCAGAATTTAAACGTGGAGTGCTGGAAGTGATGCGGCAGCCTCTGGAAGATCGTGAGGTTACAATTTCCAGAGCGAAATTTACAGTTACCTATCCTTCTAGTTTTATGCTGGTAGCCAGTATGAACCCAAGCCCGGGAGGTTATTTTAATGATCCCGAATCTCCCGTAACCTCTTCCCCGTATGAAATGCAACGTTATTTAAGTAAGATAAGCGGCCCCTTACTAGACAGGATAGATATACATATCGAAGTGACTCCGGTTCCATTCGAAAAATTGAGTGAAGAAAGACGCGGGGAAAGCAGTCTTAAGATCAGAGAGCGGGTAACCCAGGCCAGGGAAATCCAGACAAATAGATTTCAGGAAATAGAACATATACATTATAATGCGCAAATGGGACCCAGGCAAATAAGGGAGTTTTGCAGCCTGGATGATGTATCCAAAGCTCTGTTAAAAACCGCAATGGAACGGTTAAATTTATCTGCTCGTGCTTATGACCGCATTCTTAAGGTCTCAAGGAGTATCGCCGACCTGGAGGCTAGTGAAAGAATTAAACCAGACCACATAAGTGAGGCGATTCAATATAGAAGCCTTGATCGGGAAGGTTGGCTGGCCTGAATATCTTGAGGATTAATTAACTAATCCTTATTTCCTTTTTTATATTTTTGGGATGACCATAAAATCAATCGAAATTTTTAAAAGAAATTTCAGAATACTACAACCTGAATCGATGAAGAGAATTTTTTTACTACTGGTATGTCTGGCTATTTATGCCTGCAAGGGTGATAAAGCTAAGGAAGCCACAAATAATACAGCAACCACAGATAGCATCGATGTTGAAGCTTTATTACCAGAGGGGTTGGCTACCGCTGAGCCGGTCATTCTAGATGTAGAAGAAGCTAATAAGCTGGTGGAATTACCTTTGGGATGTATACATACCGAATATCCAAATAAGCTTGGACAAACGTTGGAAAGTAAAGATGCTCTGGGGGAACCGCATGAATTACATCCGGCATTTTATGGTTGTTTTGACTGGCACTCATCTGTTCATGCTCATTGGTCGCTGGTTAGTTTATTAAAGCAATTCCCTAAAATTGAGAAAAAGGAGGCTATAAGGGAGGCCTTAACTAATTCCTTGTCTACAGAGAATATTCAGGGGGAACTGGAATATTTTAAGCGAGCAGAAAGTGGTTCGTTTGAAAGGACTTATGGCTGGGCCTGGTTGCTTAAACTTGCCGAAGAATTAAGAACCTGGGAAGATCCATTAGGTAAAGAACTGGCTAATAACTTACAGCCGTTAACAGACCTTATTGTACAGAAGTATATAGAATTTCTTCCTAAACTAATTTATCCCATCAGGGTAGGAGAACATACCAATACAGCTTTTGGGTTGGTAATGGCCTATGATTATGCCTTAGCAACCAATAACGGGGAGTTTCTGGAAATAATAAAAAAAAGAACTCAGGATTTTTATCTTAAGGATGATGATTGTCCCGTGACCTGGGAGCCTAGCGGGTATGATTTTTTATCTCCCTGCTTATCTGAGATCGATATAATGAGGCGGGTACTTCCTAAAAATGCCTTCAGTCTTTGGATGGAGGATTTCATGCCGCAATTAAAAAATAAAGATTTTCATATGGAAGTGGGAGAGGTTTTAGACAGAACCGATGGCAAGCTGGTACACCTCGACGGACTTAATTTTAGCCGGGCCTGGGTCTTATATGGCCTGGCGAACCAATATCCACAACAGTATGGACATCTAAAAAGTCTTGCCAACGAACATGTAGCCTATTCTTTTCCCAATGTGGTTGGAGATAGTTATGAGGGTGGTCATTGGTTGGGAACATTTGCTATCTATGCCTTACAGCAATCCCAGTCTGGTATAAAACAGTGAAGAATTTCTTTAATAATTTAGGGCCTGGGATATTGGTGTCGGCTGCCTTTATAGGGCCGGGAACAGTTACGATTTGCAGTATTGCGGGGGTTACTTTTGGGTATTCGTTACTATGGGCGTTATTAATTTCCATTTTTGCCTGTATCATACTCCAGGAAATGTCGGCAAGACTAGGCCTGGTTTCAGGAAAGGGACTAAGTGATTGCATTCGGGACAATATGCACAATCCTATTCTAAGGGTATTTACACTCTTCCTGATATTCTTTGCCATTGTAATTGGGAATGCGGCATATGAGGCGGGTAATATCACCGGAGCGGTCCTTGGACTGGAGGCTGTTTTTGCTTCAGCGATTTATAATCTAGGCGGGTTCACTATTAATTTGTGGAGTTTAGTGATAGGAGGTTTTGCCTTTTTATTGCTATTTCTGGGTAGTTACCAAAAACTGGAGAAAATATTTATTACTCTGGTTTTATTCATGAGTCTAGCTTTTATAACAACTGCAATTATTACCAGGCCAGATATAAGTGACATTTTGCAGGGTTTGATACCAGGTTCTATAGATGAAGGATTGTTAACCATCATAGCCCTGGTGGGCACTACTGTGGTTCCCTATAATCTATTTTTACATGCTTCGCTGGTTAGTGAAAAATGGAGTGGACCTAAATACCTGGGTGTAGTACGCAAAGAACTGGCATTTTCAATTATTTTAGGTGGCCTGGTTTCTATGGCTATCGTTGTCTGTGCTGCAGCATCAAATATAGATAAGATCGAAAATGCTGCAGATCTGGCCCTGGGGCTCGAACCATTATTTGGAGCTTCTGCGACGTTTTTTATAGCCATTGGCCTATTAGCAGCCGGGATTACCTCTTCAATTACTGCTCCGCTAGCGGCTGCTTACGTGGTTCAGGGTTGTCTGGGCTGGAAAGGAGGTATGAAGTCTGGAAAATTTAAGGCTGTCTGGATGACTATTATCTTCCTGGGAATTCTATTTTCCTCCTTGGACATTAAACCTGTTCAGATCATTCAATTTGCTCAGATTGCTAACGGTATGGTGCTGCCAATCATCGCAATTTTCTTATTTTGGGTAGTAAATCAGAAAGCTGTATTAGGCAAATACAGGAACAATCTGGTTCAGAACATCGCAGGATTTATCGTCCTGGCCCTGGCTATATTTCTGGGGACTAAATCTATTTACAGCGTTTTACAAAATTTTTGATCAACTATTGTTAGGGTTTTGGCAGGTTGATCAGCGCTAAAAAACTAATCATGGAAAAAACTATACATATAAACTGCGACCTTGGCGAGGGTGGTAAGTTTGACGAAGAACTAATGCCTTTGATCTCTGCCTGTAATATTGCCTGTGGAGGTCATGCCGGAAATTTAGAAACGATGCATCGCACCGTGAGAATGGCCATGGAGCATAATGTGGAAATAGGAGCACATCCTTCCTATCCAGACCGTGAAAATTTTGGCCGAAATCATCTCGAAATGTCAGATAAGGATCTCCGACTTTCGATTGAAGGGCAGGTTTTAAGTTTGAAACAAATAGCGGAATCTGAAGGTGGTAAAATGGCTCATGTAAAATTACACGGAGCACTTTATAATGATGCTGCAAAAGATAGAAGGATCGCCAGAATCATTGTGGAATGTTTGCAGGATCTTGAAGATGACTTTAAACTTTATGTACCCTTAAATTCTGAAATTTCAGAGTTTGCCATGGGTAAGTTCGACCTGTTTTTTGAGGCATTTGCAGACCGGAATTATGATCCGGATTATAGCCTGGTTTCTCGTTCAGAAAACCATGCTTTGATCACCGAAAATCAACTGGTTTTTGAGCATGTTTTTTCCATGTATAACTCAGGGGTCATAAGGACATTTTCAGGGCAAGAAATCAGCTGTAAAGCAGATACTTTTTGTGTGCATAGTGACACTCCATCCTCTCTTGAGATCATCCATTATTTACATAAGAAATTTGCTGAAAAAGGAATAGAAGTAAAGAATACTTGATGACATATTATCCAAAAATAACACCACTTGGAGACCGTTCTATTTTGATAGATTTCGGTGAGAAAATCAGTGACGAAACTCTTGACAAAGTGCTATTTTACAAGCAAAAGCTTGAAAATGAAAAGTTTAAACAAAAGGTTGAAGTAATAAACACATATAACTCGTTATTAATTAGTTACATGTTCACTATAGAAGATGTCTATAGTGAGTTTTTAAGGCTTAAAGACCTATTGAGCAAGGCTAATATACCAAAAAAAACGAACTACAGAATTTTTCACGTTCCGGTCTGTTATCATGAAGAATTCGGTCTCGATCTGGAACACATTTCCAAGAAGAAAAATCTTTCCATAAATAGAATTATCGAGTTGCATACGGCTCCAATTTATCAGGTTTATTTTATTGGTTTCTTACCCGGATTTTTATACCTCGGTGGGCTCGACTCCAGGCTTCAAATTTCGAGAAAAGAAACCCCTAGAAGATCGGTCGAAAAAGGCTCGGTTGGAATAGGCGAAAATCAAACCGGGATCTATCCAAAAAAAAGTCCGGGAGGATGGCAGATTTTGGGCAGATCTCCACTTCAATTATTCGATAAAAATGAAGACCCGCCATGTCTGTTTTCTGCCGGTGACAAAATAAAATTTGTATCGGTTTCCAGAGAAGATTATGATCGCATCGAGCAGGAAGTTAATGAGGGAAATTACCAACTCAAATTTGAAAATCATCATGGTTAAAATTGAAGTTTTACAACCGGGTTTGTTTTCAAGTATTCAGGATCTGGGAAGGTTCGGTTATCAAAAATT
>JBFGDP010000037.1:0-13045 GCA_041580575.1 Christiangramia sp. | reverse complement strand
GGCAACATAGTTAGAGAAGTCTGCAGATCCATTAGAATACACATCACCATCTTCGATCGCATTCTCCAATTCTGGCTCACAGGATACCACCCCAAGAGCTAATATTGCTAAATATTTAAAATAATTCTTCATTGTACTTATTATATTTTAATTGTTACACCAAGACCAGGAGTAAATGCGCTGGATTTGTAAGTTCCTCTAAATGGTACATTCTGACCATTTTCCTGATAAAAATCGTATGACTCATCAATTTCCTTGAATCTGCTGTAAAGGAAAGCAGCATCGATGGCAACCCTGTCTGAAACATTTACGGTAAGTCCACCGGTAAAGTTATTAGAATCGTTTCTCGGAGTTTCAGGAGCAAAATACCCTGATTGTACCGGAGACTCATCAAAATAGTAACCTGCTCTTAAAGTGAAAGTCTCATTAGCGGTGTACTGAAGACCAAATCTATAAATAGATGCATCTTTATAATTTCTTGGGTTATTAGAATCAGGAATATTAGGATCTGCAAAATCCACATCTAAAGACTCATAAACATCCCAGAACGTACGGTTATAGTCAAAAGCGAACAACCACTGCTCGTTCAACTGGTAAGAAGCACCTATGGTAAGTTCAGCAGGAAGTGGTAAGGTAGCATCAAAGGTCGTGTCATTAAAAGGAGTTAATGGTGAATTCGGAATATTTTCAAAATCAGCAGTACCACTTTCAGCTTCAACCAGGATCTCAGAGCGGTAGTTCACCCCAATGGTCAAACTATCCATAGGTTTCCACATAGCCCCTGCAGACCAACCCCACGCGCTAACGCCTGAAGCATCTATGGTGACATTAGACCTGTTACCTTCAAGATCTGTAAGAGTTCTGTTAAGGTTTCTGTTGAAATTTACAGATCCACTCACGTAGATAGGTCCACCACCCACAGCCAGGTTATCTGTAATTTTATAAGAAGCTAACGCCTGCACATAAATAGCGGCAAGCTCAATATCATTTACCAGGTGCGATCCTGCCCAGTCTTTCTCCCACTCTACAGTACTTCCGTAAGGAGTATATGCAGCAAGACCTACGCTGAATTTATCACTCAGTTTATAAGAAAAATAAGCATAAAATGGAGTTCCCACAGGACTATCTGTTCTCGCCATCGATCCGGTTTCCTGATTTTGCCAAACCACATCAGAAAATACAGCACTAACACCTACAGCTGCATTGATCTTGTTCTCAAGGAATACCAATCCTCCAGGGTTAAAGAACGCTAATTCAGCATTATTAACCACTGCCACACCTGTGTGCCCCATTGCTAGTCCGCGTTGTCCTTGTAGACTCACCCTGTAGCCACCGGCGTACGTAATTGCCGAGGCCATGAAAACCAGGCCAAGTAATAATAGTCTTTTCATAATTTAATTAGGATTATATTTAAAATGTCTTAAAAAGCTAGCGCCAAAAATAGCATAAAATAGATATTACGCAACATTTCACCGAATTTTATTATGCATACATAATAAATTTAGATAGATTTTAAATAAATCGTGATACTGCGGCATAAAATGCCTTCATATTTTCAGCGTGCACCCAATGGCCGGCATCCGGGATGGTCTCAATAGTCGCTTTGGGAAAATGCTCCCTGATAAGGTCCTCATCCTGTGAAATAATATAATCTGAATTCGCCCCTTTAATGAATAATGCAGGGCCCCTATACACCATATTTGTTTGTAAGGCTTCTCCAATATTATTGATATTAGCCTTTAGAGCATCCAGGTTCAATTTAAGGGCCAGCTGCTCTTTGGTTTTCCAGTACAGATTCTTTAACAAAAATAATCTTACCCCGGTTTCCGGAATATATTCCGCCAAAAAGTCTTCGGCATCTCCCCTGGAAGTGAGCCTGGCATCATCTAAAGCGGTAAGTCCCTTAAGGATTTCCTGGTGATGAGGAGCATAATATTTTGGAGCAATATCTACAACCACTAATTTTTCTACCAGATCTTCATTTTCACAAGCAGCCAACATTGCAGTCTTTCCCCCCATGGAATGCCCCATGAGGACAATATTTTCCAACTCGTGGGCGTGACAATATTCCACAAGGTCTTCTGCCATCAAACTATAGGAAAAATCATCACTATGCGCACTTTTACCATGATTACGCTGATCTATCAAATGCACTTGAAAACCATCTTTTGCGAATTGCTTCCCCAGCGTTTTCCAATTATCACTCATTCCTAAAAATCCGTGTAGGATGAGAAAAGGTTTTCCTTCCCCTAAAATAGTGGAGTGTAATTTCATATTATTTTAAAAGCTTTAGATATTCCTGAATCGTTTTTTCAAGGCCCAGGTAAAGTGCTTCAGATATTAAAGCGTGACCAATAGAAACCTCTGCTAAATGAGGTACCTCATCATTAAAGAATTTTAAATTCTGAAGTGAAAGGTCATGACCGGCATTGACGCCTAAACCTAAATCATGAGCCAGACCGGCGCATTCAGCATAAGGTTTTACAGCATCCTTATCTCCCCGGGCATAGCCTACAGCAAAACTTTCGGTATATAACTCGACCCTATCCGTACCGGTTTCGGCGGCACCATTCACCATCTGTTCTACGGGATCAACAAAAATGGAGGTTCTTATACCATTAGATTTAAATTCGGAGATCACCTCCCTTAGATAGTCTTTGTGTTTCATAGTATCCCACCCGGCATTGGAAGTTATGGCATCTTCAGCATCGGGCACCAGGGTTACCTGGGCAGGAGCGGCTTTAAGTACGAGATCTATAAATTGCTGTATAGGCTTCCCCTCAATATTGAATTCAGTGGTAAGTACAGGTTTTAAATCATGTACATCTGCATAACGAATATGTCTCTCATCTGGTCGCGGATGCACTGTGATACCTTGAGCCCCAAACGATTCTATTTTCCTTGCCGCTTCTACAACATTAGGAATGTCACCTCCGCGAGCATTTCTAAGAGTGGCGATCTTATTAATATTTACACTTAATTTTGTCATTTCTTCTTCATTTTATTAACAAAAATACAAAGTGCAGGCTGCTTCGATGAATTTTATTTTGATTAATTTGCAGAAAAGGATTTGAAAAAATGAGTTTGAAAGAGCACATATTGAATGACGTTGAAATCTTAGACCTTTCAGATAAAGTTGGGGACACCCAGGAACTTTTTAATCAATTGACCTACACACATATGCCCGTGCAAAGCGAAGGTATCTATGTAGGATGTATATCAGAGAACGATATAAGATGTTTTGAGAATGAGAAAACTCTGGGCGATTACCGGTATTCTCTGGAAGGATTTTATGTAAGGGAAAATAACTACTGGCTGGACAGCCTGGAAGCGTTTGCACAGAACAATTCGAATATTTTACCTGTGCTCGATGATAAAAACAATTATTTGGGATATGTTGAATTGAATGAAATGATCTCCCTCTTTAAGGAGACACCTTTTTTACATGAACCCGGGAACATCCTGGTCATAGAAAAAGCTTTCAAGGATTATACTTTTGGAGAGGTAAGCCAAATCGTGGAATCTAACAATGCACATCTTCTGGGGGCGTTCGTATCCAAGATGGAAGACGATATGGCCGAGATCACTTTAAAGATATCACCTTCAGGAATGACAGAGATCATACAGGCTTTTAGAAGATACGGTTACATCATCATCTCTGAACATCAGGAAGACACCTTCAATCAAAATCTCAAGGACCGCTCTAAATACCTTGACAAATACCTGAATATATAATTTATGAAAATAGGCATTTACGGTCAATTTTATCATGCCAACGCTGCGCAGTATATAGGCCAGCTTTTAGATATCCTTGATAAAAAAAACATAGAAGTCCTTATCGAGGAGAACTTCCTGAAATTGATCCACAGCAATAATAGTATAGAAAAAGACTACGACCACTTTAGTGCATTTGATGAGCTGGACAATTCTTACGATATGTTCTTTTGTATAGGCGGTGACGGCACTATCCTTAAAAGCATTAATTATATTCGCAACCTTGACATTCCTATAGTTGGGATCAACACCGGCCGTTTGGGATTCCTGGCTACCATTCAAAAAGAACAAATTGAAAGCACCCTGGATGAAATTCTGGAAAAGAAGTACAGCCTTTCCCCGCGTTCTGTTTTACAAATTACCACCAATCCAAAAAGTTTTGACCCCGTATTTTCCCATATCGCTTTAAACGAGGTAGCGGTAAGCCGTAAGAATACCACATCCATGATCACTGTAGACACCTGGCTGGACGATCAATTTCTTACTTCGTACTGGGCCGACGGGCTAATTATTGCCACACCAACAGGGTCAACGGGATATTCCCTTAGTTGCGGGGGACCAGTTATTACGCCAGACGCAGATTCACTGGTGATCACCCCAATAGCGCCACATAATTTGAATGCCCGGCCATTGGTAATTAAGGATCACACCAGGATAAAATTGAAGGTTTCGGGAAGGGAAGACACCCACCTGGTGTCAATGGACTCACGAATTGCAACCCTAGAGAACGACACCGAGATCATAATCACCAAAGCACCCTACACCATTAATTTTGTGGAACTCCATGAGGACAGTTTTTTGAACACCCTTCGAAAAAAATTACTTTGGGGAGAGGACAAGCGAAATTAAGCAATAAAAAGATCCAAAAACTGTTTATACTATTGCACAAATCTGCTGAAATTATTGCAGGGCAATCAGAATTGTTATATTTGCAAACTTTTGAAAACCTATGAGGTACCTTATCGCATTTGTAGTGATGGCATTTTTTACAGTAAGCACCTACTCTCAACAAGTAGAGATTGGAGCTTTCGCCGGAGGTGCAAATTTTATCGGTGATGTAGGCCGAACCAATTATATTTTGCCCAATTCACCGGTTGGTGGATTGATTGCTAAATGGAATAGGAGCGCAAGGCATTCCCTTAGACTAACCCTGTTATATGCAGAGATCTCTGCAGATGATACCAAATCTTCAGATACCAGAAGACAGCAACGTGGTTATTCATTTGAAAATACCATCGCCGAAGCATCTTTGGGAATAGAATTTAATTTCTGGGATTTTGACCTCAGTGAGCCATTACCGCAAAGTACTCCGTATCTTTACACTGGAATCACATATTTTAGGGCAGACCATGTCTGGCTTAAAAATGGCAGGGCTAACAACCTGGTCAACGAAGGCACCAACTGGGAGTTCGCCATACCTATGGTAATGGGATATAAAGAGGCTATTACTGAACATATAATTGGTGCTTTCGAGATTGGAGCCAGATACACCATGACAGACAACCTGGATGGTAGCTGGCCCGAAGAATATTTAGGAAGAAGAGAGCCTGCCGCTGAATTTGGGAACAGGAACACGAATGACTGGTATGTATTTACCGGGATTACGTTCACTTTTACATTTGGCCGTAAACCATGTTATTGCTTTTAAATGAATTACAAAGACAATTTAGACCTCAATAAATTACCCGAGCATATCGCCATCATTATGGATGGCAACGGTCGCTGGGCTAAACAAAAAGGTTTCCTTAGGGCTTCGGGGCATAAAGAAGGCACCAAGGCAGTGAGGGATGTTGTGGAAGGCTGCGCAGAGATCGGGGTTAAGAATCTTACCCTGTACGCTTTTTCCACAGAAAACTGGAACAGACCCAAACTGGAAGTGGACACCTTGATGAGACTTCTGGTATCTTCTTTAAAAAAGGAGATCAAAACCCTGCAGGAAAATGACATCAGGTTAAATTCCATAGGTAATATCTCCAACCTTCCCAATAAAGCACGAAAGGAATTACTGGACGTAATCGAAAAGACTTCAGGCAATAAGCGAATGACGCTTACCCTTGCTTTAAGCTACGGAAGCCGTGAAGAAATCACCAATTGCATCAAGCAGATCGCAGACAAAGTAAAAAGTGAAGAATTATCCCTGGATGCAGTTGACGAATCGGTTATAAATGAGCATCTTTACACCCGAAATTTACCAGATGTGGATCTTTTGATCCGTACCAGTGGTGAACAACGCATAAGCAATTTCCTGTTATGGCAAATCGCTTATGCCGAATTATATTTTACAAAAATACTGTGGCCAGACTATAGAAGAGAGGATCTTTTTGAAGCCATTTATAATTATCAAAATAGAGAACGAAGATTTGGAAAAACAAGTGAGCAACTCAGTTAGTGCATTCATGACGAAAAAGATTTTTACACTTTTTGCAATTTGTTTCATTTTCAGTACAGCTGCCATAGCACAAGACCTACCCCTTGGAGATTCTAAAAAGTATACCATAGGCGATATTAAAGTCACCGGCACCACTACCTACAATGAAAAAACGGTGATTGCATACACCGGCCTCAAAAAAGGCGATGAGATCTATATTCCTGGTGAAAAATTAAGGGACGTGATCAATAAGCTATGGAAACTGGACCTTTTCAGCGATATTAGTTTTTACCTTACCAATGTAGATGGGAATGTGGCCGATCTTGAACTTGAGATCACCGAAGTACCGGTATTAAACCAGGTAAGCTTTTCTGGCATTAAGAAGAAAGGCGAAAGAGATGAGCTTATAGATGAGAATAATCTTAAACCCGGGGTGAAGGTAACAGAAAACTTACTCACCACTTCCAAGAACTATATTGAAAATAAGTTAAGAAAAGAGGGATATTTCAACGCAAAAGTAAATATCAGAACCTCTGAAGTAGAAGACACTGTTAAGACCAATAAGGTGAATATGGTGGTAGATGTTAACCGCGGAAACCGCGTTAAGATCGCAGATATTGAGTTTATTGGCAATGACAAACTTTCTGATGCCAAGCTTAAGCGCAATATGAAGAACACCAAGCAGAAGAACCCAATCAGATTCTGGAAGCGATCAAAGTTCGTAAGAAAAGATTACCAGGAGGACAAGGAGTCCATCATCAGTAAATACAAAGAAGAAGGATTTAGAGATGCCCGTATCACTTCAGACACTCTTATAAAAACAGATGAGGAAACTATCGCACTTCAGTTAAAATTAGAAGAAGGAAACCGCTACTATATTGGAGACATAGAATTCCTGGGGAATAGCGCCTATACAGATGTGCAGTTAAAGAAATTCCTCAGTATTAATAAAGGTGACGTATATAATGGGGTGCTTCTGGATGAAAGAGTTCAGGGAAGAGAACCAAATAAGACTTCTATTGCTAACGAATATCAAAACAATGGATATCTATTTTCTGATATAGATCTGGTTGAAACCAATGTATATAATGACACTATCGATTTTGAAGTTAGGATAAGAGAAGGTAAGGAAGCATACTTTGATGAAATAAGGGTTACCGGAAACGACAAGACTAAAGATCACGTTATTTACCGTGAATTAAGAACCAAGCCTGGACAAAAATACAGCCAGGAAGCAGTTGTTGCCACGGTTAGAGAACTTGGTGCGCTAGGATTCTTTGATGCAGAACAGCTGAACCCGGAATTCGTGGATCCAGATCCAAGAGAAGGAACTTTGAGCCTGGAATACCAGGTAGTAGAGGCTGGAGCAAGCCAGATCGAGCTGCAGGGAGGTTACGGAGGCGGTGGTTTCATAGGAACTTTGGGTCTTTCATTTAATAACTTTTCGATTCAGGGATTATTCGATAAAGAAGCATACAGGCCAGTTCCTATGGGAGACGGCCAAACCCTTTCCCTTCGAGCTCAAGCCAGTACTTTTTACCAGACTTACAGCCTTTCTTTCAGAGAACCATGGCTGGGTGGTAAGAGACCAGTGAGTCTTTCAACCTCTTTTAGTTATACGAGACAATTCCTGTTTGATTATGTGAACAGAGAAGCAGATAAAAGCCGAAGCTTTGATATTCTTGGAGTTAGTATTGGACTTGCCAAAAGACTTACTGCGCCAGATCAATACCTAACCGTTTCTAATGTGATAGGATACCAGAGATACGACCTGAATAACTATAATACTGGTCTTTTCACCTTTGGTAACGGACACTCTAACAACCTTTATTATCAATTCGGGATCACTCGGGATAACACTAAATTTAACCCGATCTTCCCTACCGGTGGATCTAAGTTTGCGATCACAGCAAAGCTAACCCCTCCCTATTCTCTTTGGAATGGCGTAGATTATGCAAACCTGGAAAATCTGGATGAATACCAGTTAAGAGATGACAACGGAAACCTGATCAATGAGCAAGGCAACCGGGTAACTCCAGAGAATTCTGTAGCAGATCGTGAACTGGTAGACCAAAAGAAATACAACTGGTTAGAATTCTATAAAATTAAATTTGCCGGTACATGGTATACCAACCTTTATAGTTTTGCACCAAGTAGTAATCTTGTTCTTAGAACGCATGCTGAGTATGGATTCCTTGGAGCTTATAACAACGAAAGAGGTGTACCACCGTTTGAACGCTATTATCTTGGTGGAGATGGTCTTGGTGCCTTTAGTCTTGATGGCCGTGAGACCATACAGTTAAGAGGTTATCCAAATCAATCTGTAGTCCCTATAGACAGACCGGTTAATGCAAGAGATGATGGTGCGGTGATCTATAATAAGTACTCCCTGGAACTTAGATTCCCCATTACTTTAAAACCGGCAGCATCGATCTATGCACTGTCATTTTTAGAGGCTGGAGCGACTTATGACAATTTTAGAGACTATAATCCGTTTCAATTAAACAGATCTGCAGGTGTAGGGCTTAGAATTTTCATGCCTACCTTTGGATTATTAGGAATTGATTTTGGATACGGATTCGACTCTGTAGTAGGTCAACCGGGTCCAAATGGATGGGAAACACATTTTATCATTGGCCAGCAATTTTAATTTGGCATGATATTTTCTATATTCGATCTAGGATGAAAAAAAGAGTATTTACCATTTTAGCAATTGCCGCCCTGGGACTTTCAACGGTCACGGCGCAAAAGACCATAAGACTTGGTTATATTGATATGGAATATATTCTTGAAAACGTTCCGGAATATCAGGAAGCATCACGACAGTTAGATAACAGGGTACAGGAATGGAAGGTGGAAGCCGAAGCAAGATTACGCAAGGTGGAAGATATGAAGACCAGGCTGGATAACGAAAGAGCGCTGCTCACCAAAGAGCTTATAGAAGAGCGGGAAGGTGAGATCGCATACATGGAACAGCAGGCAATGGAATACCAGCAGAACAAGTTTGGCCCGAATGGTGATTATATTATTCAGAAAAAACAGCTGGTTAGACCGATCCAGGATCAGGTATTTAGTGCAGTGCAGCAAATTGCTGAAAACAGAAATTTAGATTTTGTTTTTGATAGAACTGCAGATATTGGAATGATATATGCAGACAAGCAATATGATGTAAGCGAAACTGTGCTTAGAACGATTAAAAGAACTGCGAACCGGGAGCAATTAGAAAGCAAGGACGAGATCAAGGAATTAGAAAAGGCTGAGAACCGTACGGTAGAACAGGATGCTGAGATCACCAAACGGGAAGAACAGGCCGAACAAAAAAAATCTGAACGCGAGGCTTTCATAGAAGCCAAAAAGAAAGAAAGAGACTCTTTAAAAGCGGTTAGACAAAAAGAATTTGAGGATCGCAGGGCGAAAATCCTGGCAGAGAGAGAAAGAAAAAAAGACTCTATCCTTAAATCAAGAGAAAAGAAGAATGATACTATAAACTAAATTTTTAACCTAAATTAAACTTAACGACGATTACAATGAAACAATTCAGAACACTTTTTATAGCTTTAGCTTTTATGATTGGCGCTACTGCTTTTACCAATGCACAGTCTAAAGTTGCACACATAGCTACGCAGGAATTAGTACAGGACCTACCTGCTTATAAGAGCGCTATGGATCAGCTTCAGAAACTGGAAAAGACTTATGACGCCGAGATAAAAGATATGTTATCTGAAGCGCAGAGTACCATGCAGCGTTACGAAGCCGAAGCTAATACAAAATCTGAAGAGGAAAACCAGAAGCGTGCTACAGAACTACAGGCAGCTCAGAGAAGAATTCAGGAACACAGTGCGAAGGCAAGACAGGATCTTCAAAAGAAAGAAACTGATCTTTTAAAGCCTATTCTTGAAAAAGTGCGTACTGCTATCCAGAAAGTGGCCAGAGCAAAAGGATATGACTATGTTCTTGACTCTACTACGGGAACAGGAGTTCTTTTAGCCGATGGATACAATCTTATGCCAGATGTAAAGAAAGAACTAGGCATGTAATTTATTGCCTTTACTAATAAATTTAAAAAACTGCGTACATATTTGTACGCAGTTTTTATTTTTACACCTATATGAACGATCCCAGACCTATTGGCATTTTTGATTCGGGTGTTGGCGGCACCTCTATCTGGAAAGAGATCCACCAGCTTTTACCCTCGGAAAAAACCATCTATTTATCTGATAGCAAGAATGCACCATACGGTATCAAATCCCGCGATGAGATCATTCAACTTTCCATTAAGAATACAGAAAAGCTACTGGCGATGGATTGCAAGCTCATTGTGGTTGCGTGCAACACTGCTACCACAAATGCCATTAGGGTTCTTAGGGATACTTATAATGTACCTATAATTGGCATTGAACCGGCCATTAAACCGGCTGCATTAAAAAGTAAGAACAGGGCTATTGGTATTCTGGCCACCAAAGGCACACTGGCAAGCGATTTATTTGCTCAGACATCAGAACTTTATACCCGCGATATAAAAGTGATTGAAGTTGAAGGTAATGGCCTGGTGGAATTGATCGAAAGCGGGAAAAAGGATTCAAAGGAAGCAAGAGATTTACTGGAGCTATTATTAGAACCAATGCTGAAAGTTAATATAGATCATCTTGTTTTAGGTTGCAGCCATTATCCATATTTAATTCCTGTGCTTCGGGAAATACTACCGGCCGAAGTGCAGATCATAGATTCTGGTGAAGCGGTGGCAAGACAGACCAGGACTATACTGGAAAGAAATCAACTCTTAAATACCACTGGGCAGGATAGTGTTCCTGAATTTTACACCAATATTAGGAAAAAAGTTCTTGAAGATCTTATTGCAGCAAGAGATCACAATTACCAGGTTGCCCAACTGGATTTCTAATTTATGGCAGGGCATTTACAATCGTATCGCTTCCTGCTCTCTCCAAAATTATAGCCTAAAGTAACCTGATGAAAACCACCATTACTAAGCACCAGTGAGTTTACCTGGTAGCTAAAGGTGTAACCGAAAATAAACTTCTGGTAATCTATACCTACAAATGGAGTAACATATCTTAACTGCTGTCTTTTTATTTCTTCGCCCTCTAAAGTATACTCGGTAGTTTCAAAACTATTACGATATGACAGACCTCCCCAAAGCTTCCCGGTATCTAATTGATAGTATGCCTTCATATTCACATCCAGAGCCATTTCGTTGGTAGCCTCCCTGGCCTGAAACAATAGCGAAGGTTCAAAGTTCCAGGGGTCATTAGGATTCAGTGTGAAAACATATCCCGCCGAGAATAGGTATTTTCTCATATTGCTAGGCACTGCATCTGAATAAAAAAGCTCTCTGCGAACAGAAATAATATTCTTAGCCGCAAAATGAAAATACAGATCGCTTATAAAATAAGAAATCCCCAGGTCCATATTGCCAAAAATATCGGTATCGTTGGCGCCTAATAAAGGATCAAATCTTGAAAACCCACTGGTATCAAGTCTGTGCTGTATCACTCCTCCACTTATCCCAAATGATAACTGGTTGAGATCTGCTGTACTCCTGGAAAACATCAGGTGGTAGGCGATGGAACCATAAAACCCCATTTTAGAAAAATTACCGTTTTCATCCCTGAAAATGATTCCCCCTACCCCCACTTTTTCCCCAATTCTGGAATTATATGCCAGCGTTTGTAAGTTAGGAGCATCCTCCACGTCGAACCACTGTCTTCGCGCGGTTAACCTTATCTGGTCAAAATTTGAAGCTCCAGCCATCGAAGGATGTATCAAAAAAAGGTTGCTGGTAAGGTAATCTGAATAGGTAGGAATGACCTCCTGGGCGTGCGAATTGCAAATACTGGTTAGTAGAATAACCGCAAAAAAACCGAATAATCTTAACCTTTGAATGTGCTTAGTTAAGTAAGGTTTAAAATATATGGAAGTGGTCATAAAGGCTGTAAATATATGTATTACCTTGTTTTTCTTTAGTATTTTTGCCAAAAATTTTGAGATGAAAGATTTCAACATAAATATTGTACCTACCACCACCGCCTCGATTGTAAAATTTGAGGCTGATAAATTCCTGACCCGTCACGAGAACTATGAATTCAAGAATATAGATGAAGCGGCGAAATCTCCACTTGCTCAGCAGCTTTTCTATCTGCCTTTTGTTAAAACGGTATATATCGCTCAGAATTTCATTGCGATAGAGAAATATGATATCGTAGAGTGGGCAGATGTTCAGGAAGAGGTAGCGGAACAAATTGAAACTTACCTCAATAAGGGTGGTGAAGTGATCAAAGCGGCTACAACCCAATCTGGAAAGGTTCCGGTAACAGTTTATGCCGAAAGCACTCCAAACCCTGCGGTAATGAAGTTTGTAGCCAACAAGAAACTTGTCCTGCAGGCCTCAGAATTCAAAAATATAGATGATGCTAAAAACGCTCCTCTGGTACAGAAGTTATTTCATTTTCCTTTTGTAAAAGAGGTGTTTATAGATGAAAATTATGTTTCGATCCAGAAATATGATATTGCAGGTTGGGAAGAGATCACCATGGAACTACGTGAATTTATAAGAAGCTATCTCGAGGAGGGAAATGAGGTTCTTAACAAAGAGACTGTCGAGTCGGCCAATGCCACACCTGCAGAAATCGAGGAAAGCGAGAATGCCGCATTTCAAGAACTTGATGATACTTCACAGCAGATAGTCGCGATTTTGGATGAATATATCAAGCCTGCCGTTGCCAGCGACGGAGGAAACATTTTATTCGACAGCTATAACGAAGAAAACAAGACTGTTAAGGTAATACTACAGGGGGCCTGCAGTGGCTGCCCATCATCTACCATGACCTTAAAAAGCGGAATTGAGACCATGCTCAGAGACATGCTTAGAGGAAAGGTGGAATACGT
>JBFGDP010000036.1:0-13240 GCA_041580575.1 Christiangramia sp. | reverse complement strand
TGTTTATACCGAAGTAAAGGGATGGAAAGAAGATCTTACTAAAATGAAAGATGCTTCTTCTCTACCTAAGGAATTCAACGATTACGTGAATTTCCTTGAAAAGGAACTTGAAACTCCTATAACCATTGTTTCTGTAGGTCCTGATAGAAAGCAAACGATAAACAGGTAGTTAGTTCGTCATTAAACATAAAAAAACCCTCTATTTAGAGGGTTTTTTTTATGATCTGAAGTTTATTTTAATTTTCATCTACGATGAACAATCCGGCTATCGCCGTAGCTGTTTCAGCAGTCATTGGCTCATCAAAAGCCTGGGTCACAGCTTCTGTTAGATCTCCAACTATAGGATCTGCATAAGAAAGTGTGGTAAGATCCACACCACCCTGAGTTACATTAGCTTCTCCATCATATACAGCCTGAGTAGCTTCCGGCATACCTGCACCTCTGTTGTCTCCGGTGATCCAACCTTCCAAACCACGAATTCTTCTAATTTCAGAAGCGTGTCTTGCTTCTACCGAATGGATCTGTAGAGCAGGTTCAAGGAAAGCTGTACCCATTAAATTACCGGCCTGACCTTTATAGGCTCTTACACCAGTATCTTCAAAAGCCTGCGCCAGGGCTAGCAATTGGGCGTAAGCCGTTTCCTGACCGGTATTATTTTCGTTAAAAGGGTCGAAGGCACCCCCTGCAGTAAAATCGAACGTTGGTGATTCTACTGGAGTTGCTCCTGCTCCTTCAAGACCTGCTCTAAGAAAATCTACATGTGCTGATTCATGTTTAGAAATTTGCATATAAACTTTTTCAGCTCTTGAACCTCCAGGAATTACACCAGATTCCAATGCCTTGATATAAAATTCAGCCTCAAGATATTCAAGAGTTAAAGCCAATTGCAGGGCACTCACTGCGGAGTTTTCCTGAAAGAAAGCTGCAGTTGCAGCTCTGGCTTTTCCAGAGGTCGCCAATCCAAAAGGAATTGCGGCCGCTGCTGCCTTTTTTCCGAAAGACCCTAGCGTATTAAACATCTCCCTTCTCGTAGAATGTTTGGCGGTTAATTTTTCAGATGAAAATTCATCCAGTAATTTTATAATACTCATAATATTGTTTTAAAATTTTAATAGATTAGGCTCCTGTCATTGGTTCAGGCAAATTATCTGCTGTGAATTCAGTAGAAATAAACCCTCCGGCAATTTCAAATACTTCCGATGGATCATAAGCAAGGTCAAGACCATTCTCATCGATGATATCATCTCCTGCAAAGTCGGCAGAATCAGGATTTATCAATGAACGGATTGCGGAAGCATGTCGCGCCTCAACGGAAACAATTTTTCCCGCCAATGTGAGATAGGTTGCATCTGCTATCCTGTCACCCGCACCATTATATGCACCAACACCGGTATCTTCCAGTGCCATGGCTGTAGCAAGAACAGAATCTCTACTATCAAAATCTATAGAGGAAACATCAAATTCAAGGTCTGGGAGCGTGTTTTCCTCTCCCGCTGCAGCAGTAATAGCCACTTTAAAGAAATCTCTGTGAATAACCTCATGATTATACAGATCATCAAATAAATCTTTTTCTTCCTGAGGGGCTCCGGCATAATATCCACCTGCTCTCACCTGAGTATAAAATGCTGCTTCCAATTGCTCCAACGCATAAGCGTAGTTCAAGATTCCCACATCACCGCTTCCTAGATCAAACACTTCACTTCCCGGGTCTGTTGGTTCCCTGGGATTATCGATTTTACCGCCTGGATCGAATTCTTCATCACTACATCCATATAAAAGGAAGCTAGTCCCGGCTATTCCAAGGCCTCCCATTTTAATGAATTTCCTACGTGAATTGTTCTTCGAATTTTTTGAAGATTCCTCTAAGAAATCTACTTTAACTAAAGGTTTTTTCATGATTTAATTTTTAGTTTCGAAGAAACTTACTACAGGTATCCCCGAAAGGTTCAGGTAATCGAGTTAAGCTTATCTTAAAATCGCTTTTTTTGAGATAGTTTTAAGATTCTAGACCTGGATTTAGCATTTAATTATATTTTAACTGACAAACTTTTTGGCGTTTCTTCCCAAATATCTATAGTTGAAATTTCCTTACTTTTGAAAAAAAATTAGCCTTTTGAAAAATCGTTTCGCTTTAATATTTATACTACTGATTTCTATACAGATTCTTGCTCAAAAAAATCAGGAAATTAACTATGATTCAGATCGAACTTTAAAGAACGAGGAAAGGTATCCAGGAGCACTTATTCTGAGTAAAGTAGATAACCAGGTGTATTTTGATCATGATGGAATAGAAGTTTGGTGTGATAATGCTGTATTCTATAAGTCTGCCAATTTCTTTAAAGCCTACGGAAATATACGTATGCAACAAGGCGATAGCGTAAGTATGACCAGTAATTATGCAGAATATAACGGAAATACAGAGTTTGCCTTCGCCAGTGGAAATGTAAAAATGAAACGGCCGCAAACCACCCTGGAAACCGATAGCTTATTCTTTGACCGACTCAAACAGCAGGCATATTACCGCAGCGGCGGCAAGGTAACTGATACTGCCAGCGTGTTAACCAGTAAGATTGGACGATATTTCATGGAGGAGGATAAATACAGTTTTATCAACGATGTAGTAGTTACCAATCCAGAATACACTATAAATTCTGAACAACTGGACTTTTATTCTGAAAGTGGACACGCCTATCTATATGGACCTTCGACTATAAAAAGTGAGACCAGCACGGTGTACTGTGAAAGGGGATTTTATGACACCAGGGCAGATAACGGATATTTTGTGAAAAACTCCCAGATAAATTATGACAACCGTATCTTAAAGGGAGATAGTTTATATTTTAATCGCGAAAAAAAATTCGCATCAGCCACCAATAATATCAGGGTTATAGATACCATTAATCATAGTAGAATAACCGGGCATTATGCCGAAGTATACCGTGAGAAGGATTCCGTTTTCATTACTAAAAAGGCGCTAGCGGCGAGTTTGCAGGATCGTGATACTCTTTTTATTCATAGCGATACGATCATGGTAACTGGAAAGCCAGAAAAGCGTGTGATAAGAGGCTATTATAATGTTAGGATTTTCAAGGAAGACCAGACTGGGGAAAATCCCATGAGCGGTAAAAGTGATTCTATATTCTCAGATCAGCAGTCGGGACTCACAAAGCTTATTAATCTAAGCAGAAAAGGAAATACTAAACCTGTACTTTGGTCTGGAGATAACCAGATGACCGGGGACAGTATTCACTTGCAGAGCAATACAGAGACAGAAAAACTGGATTCCTTACGCGTTTTTGATAATGCGTTTTTGATACAAAAAGACACCATAGAAGGATATAATCAGTTAAAGGGAAAAGAGCTTACCGGGTTCTTTGTGGATAATACACTTGAAAAGGTGATCATTGATAAGAATACCGAAACTTTGAATTACATGAGGAACGAAGATCAGGATTTGATTGGGATTAATAAAACCCTGGCCAGTTCTGTTGAAATACTCTTCGAAGAACAGCAAATAAAAGATATTTACTACTATAAACAAGTGGACGGCAAACTTACTCCGGAAGAAGAGTTTCCACCAAATGCCAGGCTGTTGCAGGGCTTTAACTGGCGCGGTGAAGAACGTATTACTAGCAAGGAAGGGTTATTTGAAGGCGAAGAAGAACCGGAACTTACCAGGATCAAAGGTATTTCTCTTCCTGAGGAGCCAGATCAATTCTTTGACGAAAGAGAGAAGGACGATCTATTGCTGAATAAGAATTCCAGATTAAATCCTAAGGTTTTAAAGAACAGAAAAACCGATAGCCTCAAGTTCAGGAATAAGGCCGTTCCAGATTCCTTGAAAAAGGACCCTGCCAAAGCTGACACTTTAAAGATCGATCAAAATCAGGATGATTAATTTGAAAAAGGATTTTTTAAAATACCAGGCTCAAACTACACCTCATCCACTGGGTTTAGAGGTAGATCGTGCAGAAGGATCATATATTATTACCACAGATGGCCTGCGTCACCTGGATTTTGTGGCCGGAGTATCGGCATGTAGTTTGGGGCATTCACATCCTCGTGTTATCTCTGCCATAAAAGAACAGGCAGACCGCTATTTACATGTAATGGTATATGGCGAATATGCTCAAAAGCCAGCCGTGGAACTTTCAAAATTACTAGGTGAAAACCTTCCTTCTCCTTTAAATAAAACCTATTTGGTGAATTCAGGCACTGAAGCTATTGAGGGCGCCATGAAACTCGCCAGGAGGGCCACCGGGCGCACTGAAATTATTGCAGCGAAAAATGCTTACCATGGCAATACCATGGGTTCGCTCAGCCTGATGGATTTTGAAGAACGAGTAAAGCCTTTTCGGCCGTTAATAGGAGATATATCATTTATAGAGTTCAATAACAAGGAAGAACTCGTTAAAATCACTTCCAATACAGCGGCAGTAATTCTGGAAACCATTCAGGGTGGTGCCGGTTTCATTATGCCAGAGAATGGTTATTTAAAAAAGGTCAAAGCCAGGTGCAATGAAGTGGGGGCATTACTTATTTTAGACGAAATACAACCGGGATTCGGGCGAACCGGTAAACTTTTTGGATTTGAACATTTTGAGGTAGTACCAGATATTGTAGCCCTGGGAAAAGGGATGGGAGGTGGTTTACCCATAGGAGCATTTTCTGCCTCAGAGGAATTGATGGATCTACTAATGGATAACCCGAAGCTCGGGCATATCACCACATTTGGCGGCAATCCATTGATAGCTGCCGCTGCCTTGGCTACTTTGAGAGAAATTACAGAAACCAACCTCATCGAGCAGACTCTCGAAAAAGAAAAACTCATTAGAGAAAACCTTCGCCATCCACATATTATAGAAATTAGGGGAAAAGGCCTGATGTTGGCCCTTATTCTAAAATCTGCCGAAATTGCCGATCAACTTGTCTTAAAGGCCAAGGAAAATCAATTAATCCTTTTCTGGCTACTCTTCGAAAAACGGGCAGTACGCCTTACTCCCCCACTTACCATCTCCCATGAAGAAATATTGAAAGGTTGTGGCATTATTGTTGACATACTCAGGGAGATAGAGTAAATTATAAAGGAATGTTAATTAATTTGTTAACAACAATCAACTGTCATTCCCAAATCGCTTTTAATCATTTATAACTTTAGTACAGTAGAAATCCCTAAATCACTCTCTTATGCAACTAAGCCATAACGAAGAAGATAATTTCTCACTTTCCCGTTTTGAATCTATGCTTAAAACCAATGATGTTTTATTCTTTGACTCGAACGAATTTGAAAATATTATCAATCACTACCTGGAAAATGGTAAGATCGCTCTTGCCAAAAAGGCTGTGAAAATGGGCCTGGCCCAACATCCTACTTCGGTAAACCTTAGGCTGTTTAAGGTGGAGATCCTGGTTTTTGAGGATAAACTGGACCTGGCCGATGGTATCCTGAACGAGCTCAAAGAACTGGAAACTTCTAATGAGGAGATCTATATTCAAAAGGCACAAATCTATTCTAAAAGAGATATGCACGCTGAAGCAATCACAATGCTGCAGGCGGCACTGGAGATCACGCTGGAAGACGCAGAAATCTTTTCGCTTATCGGGATGGAATACCTGTTCCTGGAAGATTTTGAAAATGCAAAATTCAGCTTCATGAAATGCCTGGAGGCAGATGAAGAAGATTATTCTGCATTATATAATATCATGTATTGCTTCGATTTCCTGGACCAGAAGAGCGAAGCTATAGATTACCTGAATTTATACCTCAACAAGAATCCCTATTGTGAAGTAGCCTGGCACCAGGTTGGTAAACAGTATTTCGATCTTAAAGATTATAATAAGGCATTGGCAGCTTTCGATTTTGCCATTATAAGTGATGACAGGTTCGTAGGTGCATACCTTGAAAAAGGCAAAGTACTGGAGAAATTGAAGCGGTATAATGAAGCCATAGAAAATTATAATATCACCCTGGAACTGGATGATCCTACTTCTTTCGCATACCTGCGAATTGGAAAATGTTTTGAGAAACTGGGTTGTGACGATCTGGCACTTAAAAATTACAAACAAACAGTACACGAAGATCCTTTACTTGATAAAGGCTGGATCGCGATCACCGATTTCTATATTAAGAAACTGAACTACCAGAAAGCGCTGTATTATATCAACAAGGCGATTAATATAGATGAAGAAAATGTATTATACTGGAAAAGATATGCCAAGATCAATACACGTTTGAATTTCTATGAAGAGGCAGAACAGGGTTATAAAAAAAGCCTGGAACTTGGTAATTACGAACTGGAAACATGGATTAGACGTTGTGATATTCTCATTGGTTTGGGAGAGTTTGAGACCGCTATAACCAGTATGCTTCAGGCTCTGGAATTCTATCCTAATACTGCAGAGATCGAATACCGTCTCGCCGGCTTGTTCTTTTGCACTAATAAGGGTGAAAAAGGCTATTTTCATCTGAATACAGCCCTAAAGATAGACTCGGAATATTACATCATTATTGAAGAGTTATTTCCTAACATTTTTGACCGTAAAAGCGTAAAGCAAATTATAAATTCCTTCGTAAAGCTCTCTTAGTAATTTTGCTACCTTTGGGCGAATTCTTAAAAGAGTATAATGCAACGAAGTTTTTTGGATTACCTAAAGGTCACCGTAAAAGGGATGGCCATGGGTGCGGCAGATGTGGTTCCCGGAGTCTCGGGTGGTACGATCGCGTTCATTTCAGGCATCTACGAAGAATTGATCTCTACAATTAGTGGAGTAAATCCAGCACTGTTCCGTATATGGAAAGGAGAAGGATTTTCGGCCATGTGGAAGGCTCTGAATGGTAATTTTATTATTGCTCTTTTTAGTGGAATTCTAATTAGCATCTTTACGGTAATGCGTCTTGCGAATTACCTGTTAGAAAACCACCCCATTCTTATCTGGTCTTTCTTCTTTGGTTTGGTGATTGCCAGTATCTGGTTTGTGGCCAAACAAATCCCTAAATGGAACTTTAAAATCATTCTTGCTCTAATATTAGGTGCTGCGGTAGCTTTTTATATAGTTAGCCTCCCACCTTTAGCTGCAAATTCCAGTTATTTATTTCTATTCTTTGCGGGTGCCATTGCGGTGTGCGCTATGATCCTGCCAGGAATTTCTGGAGCCTTCATCCTGGTATTACTGGGGGCTTATAAGTCTGTTACCGAGGCAGCTCATGATTTCGATATAAAAACACTGGGAATTCTTGCCCTGGGAGCGATCTTTGGATTGCTCACCTTCTCTAAGGTGCTAAAATGGCTCTTTGTTCACTACAGCAGCATCACTTTAGCTGTTCTAACGGGTTTTATTGCAGGCTCCCTCAATAAAATATGGCCCTGGAAAGAAATTCTGAAAACAGAAACCTATGGGGATAAAGAGGTGGTCCTACAGGATGCATCTGTTTTACCCTGGAATTTTAATGGAGATCCTCAAACGCTTTGGGCAACCTTATTAATGCTTGTTGGGTTCTTCCTTATTATTGCATTGGAGATGATAGCCAGTAAAAATCCTGAAATCCCAGATGCAGCAAACTAGAACAATTACCGATAAGATCCTTCTGGTATTGAAGGGCCTGGCCATGGGCGCCGCGAATAAAGTTCCGGGGGTCTCTGGTGGTGTTGTTGCATTTGTTGCCGGATTTTACGAAGAATTCATTTATTCCCTTCAAAAGATCAATCTTAAGGCATTTAAATTGCTCATTTCTGGCAGGTTTAACAGCCTCTATCGATACACAAACGGGAAATTTTTAGTCCTCCTGATTCTGGGAATGCTTATTAGTTATTTTAGTGTTTCCAAGATCCTCGATTATTTGATCATTCATTATGAACTATATGTATGGTCTTCATTTTTTGGAATGATCATAGGATCTATCTACTACATCAGTAAGGATTTTGAAGAATGGGACAGAAACTCTTTGATCTTTGCAGTCCTGGGAATACTAGGCGGGATCGCGATAAGCTTCCTGGAACCCGCACGCGAGAATGACAACCTCTGGTTCGTTTTTATTTGCGGAATGATTAGTGTTTCAGGAATGACCTTACCCGGTTTATCAGGTAGTTTTATCCTTATTCTCCTGGGAAATTATGTATTATTATTAGTAGATTCTGTAAATGCTTTATACGATACGATTGCTGAATTGATCCTCCTGGATTTCAGTTTTGTGGATAATGCAGAAAGGTTGAGAATGCTACAGGTTCTAATCGTTTTTGCTTCCGGATCCCTGGCGGGGCTGGTATCCCTGTCTCACCTGCTGGGCTATGTTCTTAAGAAAAGGAAAAAAGAAACCTACGCGATGATCATAGGTTTTATTACCGGATCCCTGGGAGTGGTATGGCCCTGGAAGGAAAAAATCTATAAGGTTAACGAAGCCGGGAAGACTTTAATAGACCGGGAAGGAAATAAAATTATTGATAATTATGATCGTTATTTCCCCCAATTTGATATTGCTGAAACCTGGCTGGCGATATTCTTCATTATAATTGGAATCTTTATCGTGCTGGGGCTCGCCTGGTATGAAAATAATAATTCTAAGACATGAGAACTTTTGGATTGATTGGCAGAAACATCGACTATTCTTTCTCCAGAAGATATTTTTCTGAGAAATTCAGCATGGAAAATTTACATGATCAATACCTTAATTTTGATATCGCAAGGATCGATGAATTTCCGGAGGTCATAAAGAACAATCTGATCGCAGGGCTTAACGTTACGATCCCTTACAAAGAAGAGATCATCCCTTTTCTGGATCATCTGGATCTGCATTCTAAAAAGATACAGGCGGTAAACACGATTAAATTCCAGAAGGACGGTAGTCTTGTAGGTTATAATACAGATTACTGGGGATTCCTCGAAGCAATAAAACCTCATTTACAGTCTCATCACACCAAAGCCCTTATCCTGGGTACTGGCGGAGCTTCCAAAGCCGTGGCTTATGCCCTGGACCTTCTGGAAATTAGTTATAATTTTGTATCAAGGCAGCCATCTGAAGGTTTTTTCACCTATCATGATCTGGATGACTTGGTTTTACATGATCATCCAATTATCATAAACACCACACCATTAGGTACCTTTCCGAAGGTGGATATGGCACCGGTAATTCCATACCGGTTCATCTCGAATAAACACCTGGTTTTTGATCTCATCTATAATCCGGCGCAAACAAAATTCATGAAGTTAGCTGAAGAAAACGGAGCGAAAACCTGTAATGGATTACAAATGTTAGAACTTCAGGCTGAACGCGCCTGGGATATCTGGAATTCTTAAAACATCCCAACAAATACCCGATTGAGACTATATAAATAAAGTATTCGCTTGTCCAATTTTAGGGGAGTTGTTATCTTTCAGGAATAATAGATTTTGAGGAACCCTAACATTGAAATATATGTCACAACAAGATAATGATAACAAGAAGAAAGAGCATTCTTCGATAGACGAGAATAAGTCGGAAGGTGTAAAAAAGTCTGAAGAGAACTCGACCGAGGAAAGCAAGAGAAAGATGTCGACAGAGGCTGTTGGTGACCAATCAAAAAAAAATACCACGAATACTTCAGAAGAAATAAAAGAAATCAGTCCTAAAAAGGAAATAGACGACACAGATCATGAAGATGCCATGTTAAATGAATCGGCTTCCGGTAAAGCTACTTCAGATCAAAAAGCACTGGAAAAGGAAAATCCCGATGTGGATCCCTATACCGGAATTGAAGAAAAGGAAGAAGCTGAAAATCCTTCTTTCAAGGAACCTGAAGTGGTTAAGGAAAAAACAGAACAGAAGCCTGTAAAGGAAAGGAAGATTTCAGACTCTACAGATCATGAGGATGCCATAGTATCTGAATCTGCTTCCCGAAGTAATATAATTCAGAAAGATGAAGAAGATGATGATCTGGACAGTGATATTGGGGAAGCAGTGGTTGGAGAGCGTAAAAAAGCTAATAACAACCATGAGGAAGATATGGAAAGTGCTGTCGCTGAAGATAGTGAAGATGAAAGTGCGAATGAGCGTCATGATATAGAAAAGAAGGATTATCATTCCATGACTATGGAGGCGCTTGCAGATGAACTGGAAAATTTACTTAAAAAAGAGAAAGTACAGGCGATAAAGGAGCATGTGGCAGAGATCAGGTCTGAATTTAATGCCAAGTTTGACGAGGAAATGGAAGAGAAGAAAGAAGACTTCCTGGCCGATGGCGGCAACATCATCGATTTCCATTACTCTACTCCATTAAAAAAGAGGTTTAGTTCCCTTTATTTTGATTACAAGGAAAAGAGGAACGAATATTATAAGCGACTAAAAAAGGATCTTAACGAAAACCTGCATAAACGCCTTGAACTCATCGAGGAATTAAAAGGTTTATTAGATGTAGAGGAAAACATCAATACCACCTATAATCACTTTAAAGAGATCCAGGAAAAATGGCGAACTGCGGGTCCTATTCCCAGAGATAAGTATAACAACGTGTGGAATACCTATCACCACCATGTGGAGAATTTTTATGACTTCCTGCATTTGAACAGGGAATTCAGGGATATGGATTTTAAACATAACCTGGAACAAAAATTAAAGGTTATAGACCGCGCTGAGGAACTGGTCCAGGAAGAAAACACCAATCGGGCCTTCCGCGAATTGCAGATGCTGCATAAAATGTGGAAAGAGGAACTGGGTCCAGTCGCAAAGGAATACCGGGAAGATATCTGGGAAAGATTTAGCAATGCGACCAAAAAGATTCATGATAAAAGACAGGCATATTTTAACCAGTTAGACGAGGAATATGAGAAGAACTGGGAGCGCAAAAAAGAGATCATAGATAAGATAAAGGAAATCGCAGATCAGGATTTTGACAGTCATAACAAATGGCAGCAAAAGATTAAAGAGATCGAAGCCCTTAGAGAAGAGTTCTTTAATGCCGGTAAGGTTCCCAGGAGTAAGAACCAGGAGACCTGGAACATTTTTAAGGAAAACGTCAGGAAATTCAATCGCAAGAAGAATGCTTTTTACAAAAATCTAAAAAAGCAGCAATATGAGAACCTGGAGAAGAAAAAAGAACTTATCCAGATAGCAGAAGATAACAAGGATAGTGATGATTTTAAGACGGTCACTCCATTAATGAAGAAGATCCAGACAGACTGGAAAAAAATTGGTCACGTCCCCAGGAAGGATAGTGATAAAGTTTGGAAACAATTTAAAAAAGCCTGTAACCATTACTTTGATCGCATGCACGCTCAGCGTAATGAAGATAATAAAGAAGAGGTCGAGGCTTTTGAAAAGAAGAAGGAGATCCTGGACAAGGTAAAAGCTATCGAGCTTAGCGGCAATAAAAAGGAAGACCTACCTAAGATCAAGGAGCAAATAAATGCCTGGAAAGAGATAGGTAAAGTTCCTTATAACAAACGCTTTATCGAAGGTAAATTCAATAAGGCTCTGGATCAATTATTCAAGAAAATGGATATTGATAATACCAAGGCCGAGATGATGAAATATGAGAATAAGGTCCAGGCATTAGACGATGAGGATGATGAAAAGAAAATAAGGAATGAACATTATTTCCTTACCAAGAAGATCGAAGAAACCAAGGCAGAAATAAGACAATTGGAAAACAACCTGCAGTTCTTTTCTAATGTGGATGATAAGAATCCATTGGTACAGGAGGTGCATCAGAATATTGCCAACCATAAGGCCGATCTTGAGGTTTGGCAGGAAAAATTGAGAAAGATCAAATCTTTGTATTAATTAAATGAAAATGCCTTGCAGCTTATGCAATTGCAGCACCCAAGAGTTTCAGACTGTAAATGACCGGGAGTATGTGCAATGTACAGGTTGCAAGGCAATTTTACTCTCTCCGGAAAATTACCTTAGCCCACAGGCCGAAAAATTCAGGTATGGTCTCCATAATAATGATGTGAACGACCCGGGCTATATAGCCTTTGTTTCACCCATAGTGAACCGCATAAAAGCAGACTTCCCAAAAAAGTCTCAAGGACTGGACTTTGGCTGTGGTACCGGCCCGGTCATAGCTTCTGAACTAATTAAAAGCGGTTATGCTGTTGCTCTTTACGATCCCTATTTTCATCCAAATAAGAATGTTCTTAGAAATAAATTTGATTTTATTATTTGCTGTGAGGTGATGGAACACTTCAAGAATCCATTTAAGGAATTTTTATTATTACGGTCGTTACTAACAGATAAGGGTAAGCTCTACTGCAAAACCGAAATGTGGAATGACGCTTTAGATTTCCAGAACTGGCATTATAAAAATGACCTTACCCACGTGATATTCTACAACCGGGAAACACTGGAGTGGATACAAAATAATCTGAATTTTTCCCGGATCGAAATTTTAAATAATTCTATTATATTTTCTGCCTGATCATATTTTCTTTGCTTCGTTCCAGAATATATCCATTTCGGCCAGGGTCATATCCTTCAAAGATTTGTTGTTTTCCTTGGCCTTCCCTTCCAGATACTGAAACCGTTTAACAAACTTCTTATTGGTCCTTTCTAAGGCGTTTTCCGGGTTTACTTTAAGGAACCTGGCATAATTCACCATAGAGAAGAGAACATCACCAAATTCGGCTTCTATTTCATCTTTATTATCCAAAGTGACTTCATGCTGCAATTCTTCCAGTTCTTCCTTTAGTTTTTCGAAAACCTGCTGCGGTTCTTCCCAATCGAAACCTACCCCTGAAACTTTGTCCTGAATTCGGTTGGCTTTCACCAAAGCAGGCAATGATGCCGGCACTCCCTCCAGAACACTTTTTTTACCTTCCTTCAATTTAAGATTCTCCCAGTTCTTTTTTACCTCCTCCTCATTTGCTACTTCCACATCGCCATATATATGAGGGTGACGGTCTATGAGTTTATCACAGATACTATTGGCCACATCTGCAATATCAAAATCATTGGTTTCACTACCAATTTTGGCATAGAACACAAGATGCAGCAATACGTCCCCTAATTCTTTTTTGATCTCCTGCATATCTTTATCCAGGATCGCATCCCCTAGTTCATAAGTCTCTTCTATGGTAAGATGTCTAAGGGACTCCATGGTTTGCTTTCGATCCCAGGGGCACTGTTCCCGTAATTCATCCATTATGGTTAATAATCTGTCGAATGCTTTGAGCTGATCTTCTCTGGAATTCATAGCGGTAAATTGATTTTGGTAAAAATAGGATTTAGAGGCTGGAAATCCTTAATATTTTTCTTTAAAAGCAGGTAGAT
>JBFGDP010000035.1:0-13261 GCA_041580575.1 Christiangramia sp. | reverse complement strand
CTGTTTTCCCATGTAAATAAGTTAAAGCAGTTAAATTACAACTAAAATTATAAAATGAAGAATTATGTATTATAGTTTACGGTAGTAGTCTTCTATCAGAATATTAGATTGATCGATCTGGTCATCATCCTCTTCTTCCTGAAAACTTTTAACTTCTTTGAGATCTTTATCAGAAATAGGAGAGAATACCGAAACTTCAGTTTCATCGAGCTCTGATAGATCGAGACCATATACCCGGTCAAAAATTTTAATTCGAACTATATATACGATAGATAAGATGCCTATAAAGAAGGGTGCTAGATAAATCAAACCATTTATATCCATAAAATCAACTTTAAGATATACGTCCTGATAAACTATAATCACCAGTTGGTACGTATACATTGAAATAGGAATTAGGATAACGTGATACCACCAATGCTTGCAGGTGAAAAACCAAATAAGAAGTAAAAACAAGGGGGTGATTTTACCGAGATAGGTCCAGGCTGCGGTTAAGACATCTTCATAATATTTACTTTCATAACTAAAAAAAGAATTTTCCCAAACGGGACCGTTTGGGAAAATTTCATATAGATAAAATAAATAAGGTGAAAATGATATGCATATTGCAATTATACTACCCAGCAGCAGGTACTTTGATCTTTGATCTTTGGACGGCTTGCTCTTTAATTTCATCTTTATTAGTATCGTCGTTTGAAGTTGAAGTTACAAAAAAACTAGCTCCAAATATTGCTGCTGCGAAAAGTACTGCTTTAAGTTTCATAATTATAGGTTTTAAGGTTTGTTATTTTGTTCTGTTTTCTAAAACAAACATATAACAACTTAAAATCCTGTAGGTTAAAACATTAGTCGTACCTTTGCGCCTTTTTTTTAGCCAGAATTTGAGCTAAAATTCGCAATTTAAACTTTAAATATGTTAGGTTAAATTTATTTATAAATCGTTCAATGAATAAATTACTTAAAAATGACTTTATAAAATAATCCTATAAGTAAAAATTTTCTTACAATAAAGTTTTGATACAAATTTGATGTAAAATTACATTTGTTAACAAAACTTTAACTTTCGTGTCTCCTCATTTTCTACTTCCAATGACAATTTTTGGGTGTTTTCCCCCAGTAAATTTTCAATTTTTTCAGGCCACTCAATCAAATTCCAGGATCCAGAATCTAAATAATCCTCGATCCCTATATCCAAGGCCTCTGTTTCATCTTCGATCCTGTAAAAATCAAAGTGATAGACAGATCCCCTTTCTGACTCGTAATGGTTCACTAATGAAAATGTGGGACTGGAGGCTACGTCGCGTACGCCAAGGGCTTTAACCAGCTCTTTGATAAGCGTGGTCTTGCCGGCACCCATGTTGCCGTAGAAAAGTAATGTTTTACTTTTCGTATTACGTAGAATGTAATCTACGGCTACATCCAGTTCTTGAAGTTTATAGGTTAACTCCATATGTTCAATATGTCAGATTTGGGACTGTAAAGATATATAAAAAATAGTTTAACTACCACACTGCGCTGAAAATCAACATACTACGGAATCCTAATATGTATTTTATCGATAAAATATGTATTTAGTCGTCTATTTTGGATTTAGGACTACAAAAGGTATTACAATTTCCTCCAGAGAAACTCCACCATGTTGATAGGTGTTCCTGTAATAACTCACATAATGATTGTAATTATTAGGGTAAGCGAAGAACAGGTCTTCTTTTGCAAAGATGTAGGAGCTACTCATATTAATAGTTGGTAAGTAGACTGATCGTGGATCTTCTATAGCCAGGACATCCTTTTTTTCATAGGTAAGACTTTTCCCGGTCTTATATCGAAGGTTCAAACTTGTATTCTTATCGCCAATTACCTTAGAGGGGTTTTTTACATTAATAGTGCCATGATCTGTGGTAATGATCAACTTAAAACCAGATTGCTGTGCTTTTTGAATGATCTCCAGTAGTGGCGAATTTTTGAACCAGCTTTGAGTAAGACTACGGTAAGACTTATCATTAGAGGCCAATTCCTTTATAACTTCCATTTCGGTTTTGGAGTGAGAAAGCATATCTACAAAATTATAAACGATTACCGTGAGGTCGTTAGCTTTCTGTGTCTTAAAATTATCTACCAGTTTTTTCCCGGCCTTTAAACTGCTTATTTTATGATACTCATATTTAAGCTCTGTTCCCAGTCGTTTTAATTGTTCTTCGAGAAATTCGGCCTCATATAAATTCTTTCCGCCTTCCTCTGTATCATTCTTCCAATATTTAGGAAAAAGTTTTTCCATTTCACTGGGCATAAGACCCGAGAAGATCGCATTCCGGGCATATTGGGTGGCGGTTGGAAGGATACTAAAATAAGTGCTCTCTTTTTCCTTTTTATAATAAGGATTAATTATTGGCTCCAGAACCTTCCATTGATCGAATCTTAAATTGTCTACCACCACCAGGAGGGTGGGCTGCTCTTTATTTATCTCAGGAAGTATTTTCTTTTTAAATAAGGTATGGGACATTACAGGTGGCTCGGCATCCTTTTCAAACCAACTCTGGTAATTCTTAGATATAAATTTAAAGAACTGGCTATTCGCTTCCTGTTTCTGGGATTCCAGAATTTCAACCATACTCGAATCTTCAATATCTTCTAATTGTATTTCCCAATAGATCAACCTCTGGTACAACTCGGCCCACTCTTCATAAGTATTCACCTGGGACATTTCCATGGCGATCTTTCTGAATTCCTGCTGATAATTCGAGGTGGTCTTTTCAGAAATAAGCCTGGAATGATCAAGGTTCTTTTTGATGCTCAATAGAATTTGATTTGGATTCACCGGTTTTATGAGGTAATCGGCTATCTTCGAACCAATTGCTTCTTCCATAATATATTCCTCCTCACTTTTGGTGATCATCACAATAGGAACTGTTTCCCGCTTTTCCTTGATCTCGGCCAGCGTCTCCAATCCGGTAAGGCCGGGCATGTTCTCATCTAAAAAGATGATATCAAAATTTTCTTCTTCGATTTGCTCAAGAGCTTCAGTTCCGCTTTTACAGGTGCTAACATCATAATTCCGGGATTCTAAAAACATGATATGCGGTTTTAACAGGTCTATTTCATCATCTACCCATAAAATCTTGATGTTATTCATATAGTATATTTGTTTATAGTTCTTTGTACGCTGCCTGAAAAACAACACTTAAGTGAAGTTTTTATCCTGGCTGCTTACATATATGTATCTTTGTTTAAAATTTAGAATAATTAAGCTTGGCTTCACAAACTAAACTCAAAATATTAAACGATCCAATTTACGGTTTTATTACCATCCCTAACGAGCGGATCTTTCGAATAATTGAACATCCTTATTTTCAAAGATTGCGCCGAATTTCCCAGATGGGTCTGTCTTACCTGGTATATCCTGGAGCGCATCATACCAGATTTCACCATGCGCTGGGTTGTGTACATTTAATGCAGAAAGCAGTGCGAGTGCTTCGCTATAAGGGAGTTGAGATCTCTAATTTTGAGGAAGAAGCTCTTTTGATCGCTATTTTAATGCATGATATTGGTCATGGACCCTTTAGTCATGCGATGGAACACAGCCTTGTTGAAGGAGTGGATCACGAGACAATTTCGCTGTTATTTATGGAAGAGATGAATAAGAACTTTAACCAAAGTTTAACTCTGGCCATTCAGATATTCAAGGGAAGTTATGATCGTAAATTCATGAATCAGCTTATTTCAAGTCAAATGGATATGGATCGCCTGGACTATCTTAAAAGAGATAGTTTTTATACGGGGGCGGTAGAAGGAAATATTAATAGTGAGCGGCTTATTACCATGCTAAATGTTGTTAATGACGAATTAGTGGTTGAAGAAAAAGGAATCTACTCTGTAGAGAAGTTTTTAATTGGCCGCAGATTGATGTACTGGCAGGTATACCTTCATAAAACCAGTCTGGTGGCAGAGCAGTTATTGATACGTGTTTTAAAACGAGCCAAAGAACTAATTCAGCAGGGTCATGTCCTACATGCCAGTGGCTCATTGATGTATTTCTTAAAAAATAAAGTTGCCAGGGAGGATTTTGACCACCATACTTTAGAAATGTTTTCAAGGCTGGATGATAACGATGTGATCTCCGCAATGAAGGAGTGGATGTATTCAGAAGACTTTGTTTTAAGTAATCTTTGCGAGATGATCATAAATAGGAATCTTTTAAAAGTGAAGATCAAAAAGAAACGCCCATCCAGGGATAAACTCGCGAAACGATCAGAAGCACTTCAGAAGAAATATGGAATTTCAGAAAAAGAAGCTTCTTATTTCGTCTTTGAGGGCGAGATCGCTAACCTGGCCTATAAAAGAGAGAATGATAATATTAATATTCTGCATAAAAACGGAAAGATCAATGATGTTGTTAAGGTCTCAGACCAATTTAATCTAAAAGCGTTGACAAATACGGTTACCAAATACTATATGTGTTATCCAAAAGTTAAAGATTAACGCATTTTTTTTACTTTTGCCAGAATGAAGTTTACAGCAGAGCAAATAGCCGACATATTAGAAGGTAAGGTTGAAGGTAATCCTGAAGCAGAAGTTTCAGAACTTGCCAAGATTGAAGAAGGAGGAGAAGGAACCCTTACTTTTCTTAGTAACCCTAAATACACTTCTTTCTTATATACCACAAATGCGACCATTACTATAGTAAATGATAGTTTGGAGTTAGATCAGCCGGTAGACACTACTCTTATTAAAGTTAAGGATGCCTATAAGGCATTTTCTAAATTGTTGGAATACTATAACCAGATCAAGCTTAATAAATCGGGTATAGAAAAACCTAGTCATATATCTCAGTCGGCTCAATACGGTGAAAACCTTTACCTGGGGTCTTTCTCATACCTGGGGGAAAATGTAAAGATTGGTGACAATGTGAAAATCTATCCTAACGCTTATATTGGTGATAATGTGAAAATTGGTGATAATGTAACGATTTTTGCAGGCGTAAAAATTTATTCTGAAAGTCTCATCGGTGATCATGTGACCATTCATAGTGGTTCAGTCATAGGTGCTGATGGTTTTGGATTTAGCCCGGGTGAATCTGGCGTATATAGTAAGGTACCTCAAATTGGGAATGTAATTATTGAGGATCATGTTGATATTGGCGCATCTACGACCATTGATCGTGCTACGCTGGGGTCTACCATTATTAGGAAGGGAGTAAAATTAGATAACCATATACAGATTGCCCATAATGTTGAAATTGGCGAGAATACAGCTATAGCAGCGCAAACAGGAATTGCGGGGTCTACTAAAATTGGTAAAAATTGCCTTATAGGCGGGCAGGTAGGTATTGCAGGTCATCTAACTATTGGTAACCGGGTTAAAATTCAGGCTCAGTCTGGTATTGGTCGGGATATCAAGGATGATGAAATGCTCCAGGGATCCCCGGCGATAGGGTATAGTGATTACAATAAATCCTATATACATTTTAAAAACCTTCCCCGAACTATGAATATAATTAACCAACTAGAAAAAAAGATTAATAATGGCTGATAGAATTTCGAAACAAAGAACCATTCAGGAGGAAGTTTCTCTTGAAGGTGTTGGCCTGCATACGGGAAAAGAGGTTAAACTCACATTTAAACCTGCACCCGAGAATACAGGTTATGTGTTTAGAAGAGTCGACCTTGAAGGAAACCCTGAAGTGGAAGCAGATGTAACCTACGTGGTGAATACCCAGCGTGGTACGAATCTGGATAAAAATGGTGTGACCATTCAAACTTCAGAACATGTGCTTGCGGCTTGTGTGGGTCTTGAAATAGACAATCTGTACATAGAATTAAATGCTTCTGAACCGCCTATAATGGACGGCTCTTCCAAGTTTTTTGTGGAAGCCCTGGAAAAGGCAGGTACTGTAGAGCAGGAAGCCGACCGGGAAGAATATGTGGTAACCGAAATTATTTGCTATCGGGATGATAATGGTAGTGAAATAATTGCCTTGCCCGCAGATGAATATCAGGTAACAACGATGGTCGATTTTGGAACCAAAGTCTTAGGTACTCAAAACGCCTCCATAGAGCATTTATCAGAATTTAAATCTGAGATCGCAGACTCAAGAACATTTAGTTTTCTGCACGAGATAGAAACATTATTAGAGCACGGTCTAATAAAAGGGGGTGACCTTAATAATGCTATCGTGTATGTTGATAAAGAGATTAGTGAAGAAACATTAAAGAAATTGAGGGTAGCTTTCAACCGTGACGAGATCTCGGTGAAGCCAAATGGTATCCTAGATAACCTAACTCTGCATTATCCTAATGAAGCTGCACGGCATAAATTACTGGATGTACTGGGGGATCTGGCTTTAGTGGGAACCCGCATTAGAGGGAAGATCATTGCTACTAAACCTGGACATTATGTAAATACAGAATTTGCTAAGAAATTGGCCAAAGTCATAAAGGCAGAGAAAAGAAATAACGTACCTAAGATCGATCTTACACAACCACCTTTAATGGATGTGAACGATATTATGGATACATTGCCTCACAGATCACCATTTTTGCTGGTTGATAAGATATACGAGCTTACAGATTCCCATGTTATAGGGATGAAGAATGTGACCATGAATGAGCCCTTTTTTGTGGGGCATTTCCCCGGGAAACCGGTGATGCCAGGAGTGCTGCAGGTAGAAGCTATGGCGCAGACTGGTGGTATTCTTGCTTTAAAATCTGTACCCGACCCGGAAAACTATCTTACTTTCTTTATGAAGATTGATAATGTTCGATTCAAAAGACAGGTGGTGCCAGGTGATACATTAATATTTAAGTTAGAATTGTTGGCTCCTATAAGAAGAGGTATTTGCCAAATGCAGGGCTATGCTTATGTGAATGGCCAGTTAGCCACAGAAGCCGTATTAATGGCACAAATAGTTAAATCAAAATAAAAAGAATGAACCAACCCTTAGCATATGTACATCCGGGAGCGAAAATCGCCAAAAATGTGGTGATAGAACCTTTCGCGACCATACATAATAACGTAGTGATTGGAGAAGGTACCTGGATTGGTTCCAATGTTTGTATAATGGAAGGCGCGCGAATTGGGAAGAATTGCAGTATTTTCCCAGGAGCGGTGATCTCTGCAGTACCTCAGGATAAGAAGTTTAATGACGAAGATACCTTGACGGTGATTGGAGATAATACTACCATCAGGGAATGTGTAACCATCAACAGGGGTACCACAGATAGAATGAAGACGGTGATTGGAAATAATTGCTGGATTATGGCTTACTGTCATGTGGCGCATGATTGTATCGTGGGTGACAATTGTATTTTTTCAAATAACAGTACTTTAGCAGGCCATATCAATGTTGGAGATCATGTGATTCTTGCGGGGATGGCAGCTATCCAGCAATTTTGCAGTATTGGAAATCATGCATTTGTGACCGGAGGTTCTTTAGTTAGAAAAGATGTTCCTCCATTTGTAAAAGCAGGGAGGGAACCTTTAAGTTATGTGGGTATTAATTCTATAGGATTGCGTAGAAGAGGATTTACGACGGAAAAGATCAGGGAGATCCAGGATATATATAGAATATTATACCAGAAAAATTATAATAATTCCCAGGCTGTTGCTATCATTGAAGCAGAAATGCAGGCTACAGCTGAGAGAGACGAAATATTAGAATTCATTAAAAACTCACAAAGAGGTATCATGAAAGGATACTTCAGTTCAAATTAAAATAAATAATGGCATCAACTAGCGATATTAGAAACGGACTTTGCATCAGGTATAATCATGATATTTATAAGATCGTAGAATTTCTTCATGTAAAACCTGGTAAGGGACCTGCTTTCGTAAGAACCAAGCTAAAAAGTGTTACCACTGGAAAAGTACTTGAAAACACATTTTCTGCAGGTCATAAGATCGAGGATATCAGGGTGGAAACGCATAAATTCCAGTTTCTTTATGAAGATGGTGAATTCTGGCATTTCATGAATGTTGAGGATTATACACAAATCAGGTTGACGGAAAGTGCTTTGGATATGCCTAAACTTTTAAAGGAAGGCGAAGTAGTTACTATTCTTATTAATACAGAAGATAACATGCCACTTTCAGTAGATATGCCGGCAAGTGTTGTGCTGGAAGTAACACATACAGAGCCCGGGGTTAAAGGTAATACGGCAACCAATGCAACTAAACCCGCAACCGTAGAAACAGGATTTGAGGTTAATGTTCCCCTCTTTATTAATGAAGGAGACAAGATCAGGATCGAGACTGAAAAGGGTTCTTATAAAGAAAGAATTAAGGAATAAGCTTTCTATATGAAATTCCCCCGAACTCATTCACTTAAGGAAATAGCAAAGCTTATAGATTGTAAGTACATTGGAGATCCAGATTTTCCGGTTTTAGGAATGAACGAGATCCATGTGGTTAACAGTGGTGATATTGTATTTGTAGACCATCCTAAATATTATGATAAAGCACTACAATCTTCAGCCACTATAGTTTTGATCAATAAAGAGGTGCAATGCCCGGAAGGAAAGGCCCTTCTGATTACAGATGACCCCTTTAGAGATTTTAATAAACTTACCAGGCATTTTAAACCATTCCAGTCTTTAGCCGCGGCTATTTCTGAAACCGCTGAGATAGGGGAAGATACCATTGTTCAGCCTAATGCTGTAATTGGGAATAATGTTAAGATTGGGAAGAACTGCCTTATCCATGCAAATGTGAATATCGGGGACAATTGCATCCTGGGTGACAATGTAATTATTCATGCAGGTACTGTTTTGGGAGCCGATGCTTTCTACTATAAAAAACGGGCAGAAGGTTTTGATAAATTATTATCCGGTGGAAGGGTAGTTATAGGGAATAATGTAGAAATAGGATCTAATTGTTCTATAGATAGGGGAGTTACTGGTGATACTATTATTGGTGAGGGCTCCAAACTTGATAATTTAATTCAGATTGGGCATGACACTGTGATAGGTGAAAATTGTTTAATAGCTTCGCAGGTAGGTATTGCGGGTTGTGTGGTGGTGGAGAATGATGTCACCATTTGGGGGCAGGTAGGAATAAGAAGCGATGTGACCATTGCAACCGGAACCGTGCTAATGGCACAGTGTGGTGTTTCTAAAGATACTACCCCACATACAACTTACTGGGGAACACCTTTTGGGGAAGTACGTACTAAATTGAAAGAATACGCGGCGATGAAGAAATTGCCAGAGATAGTGAAAAACATAAACAAGTAAACTATGGGTTTAAGAACTAAGGAAATTGTTAGAAAATTCTATGAATCCAATTTCTACAAAGATGAAGATGTTTTAAGAAGCTACCTGCATCCAGAAGTGGAACTTTCGTGGTATGGAACTACCGGTTTAAGGAAACTGGACCTCAATGGAATCGCAGAGATTAGTGAAAAGCTGGCTGAATCTTTTGAATCGCTACGAGCTAAGGTAAGTAAGGTAGTAGCTAAAAATGGTAACGCAGCTATTCATTTTACATATTATGTAAGAACCATAGAAAATCCTGAAGAAGAAATGCCTCTGGCTCATTTTATTGCTATCTGGGAGATAAAAGATGGTAAATTATATAAGGGTGTTCAGATAAGTCAGTTAGGGGAGGAGATAGATGAGGATCCCTGGTCTTAAATCGATTATGAGTTAACCCCCTCCATCAATTACTGGAGGGTTTTTTATTAAATACTATTTCTACATTTGTAGAGCAAATATATTCTTATGGAACTATCGAACGCAGAAGAACAGTTAATGCAGATTTTATGGAAAAAGGAAAAAGCTTTTATGAAGGAACTTCTTGAGGCCTATCCAGAACCCAAACCTGCTCTTACCACCGTGGCAACCCTGTTGAAGCGTATGCAGGATAAAAAATTTGTTGATTATATACAGGTAGGAAGATCCAGGGAATATTTTCCCACGGTATCTAAAAAGAAGTATTTTTCGAAACAGATGAACGGTATGATCAGGAATTTTTTTAATAATTCCACCTCACAATTTGCGTCATTTTTCACAACCGAATCTAATCTGAGCGAAGAGGAGCTGAAAGAAATTAGAAATTTGATCGATGAGCAATTAAAAAAGAAATAATATGTGGGAGTATATTTTAAAATCTGGTCTCTGTTTATTTTTCCTTTACGGATTTTACAGGATATTCCTGGAAAATGAACAGTTTAATAAATTCAACAGGTTTTATCTTATAACAATTTTAGTATTCTCATTTATCTTACCCTTGTTGAGTTTCAGTTACTCCGTAAAGACCTATGAAATGGTTGAACCAGGTCTGGAAACGATACTGGTGGCTCCATCCGGTTCTTCTGTTTATTCCGAATCTTTGAGCCCTTATTTACCTGTAGTTTTGTTAAGTATATATTTGATTGGAGTACTTGTTTTCGGTATAAGACTAACCAGAAATTTAAAAGCTATGTTCAGCGAAATACGCTCAAATGAAAAGATCGAGCAGTATAGATATATAATGGTTCTTATTAAAAAGAGATTAAGCCCATATTCTTTTCTAAGTTATATTTTCCTAAATAAGGAGGAATATGAGAACGGTCAAATTTCCCCTGCCATAATCAGGCATGAAAAAGTTCATGTAGATGAAAAACATTCACTTGATCTTCTGTTAATTGAACTATTACAGGTAATATTCTGGTTCAATCCGCTGTTTTACTGGATTAAACGATCAATGAAGCTAAATCATGAATACCTGGCAGATAAAGCAGTGGTTAAAAACGATCTTACACCTTTTCAATATTCTAAATTATTATTCAGTTATAGTTCGGGACACTATCACAATTCATTATCCAGTCCCATGAGTCAATCATTAATCAAAAAACGAATACTTATGATTACAAAAACCTTTTCATTAAAGAAGCTGTTATTACGACTAGGATTACTTGTTCCAGTCATTGCGATGTGCATCTATTTTTTTAGCAATGAGATCAAAGCGAACACGGTATTAATAACCAGTGAATCCCAAATGCATATGAATGCTAAATTTGATCAGGATCCAGACGTGGTATCTATCAAAATTGAAGACCAGAAGCTTTATGTTGATGGTAGTGAGATAGCAGTAAATAAATTTCAATCATACCTTGATAGTAAACTGGCCGATTTAAGTGACAAAGAAATTTCAGACGTGGGCCTGAAGATGAAGATGATCAATCCAGATAAAGCTTTTCTGAAAGAAGTAAATAAAGTTTTTAGTAAGACGAGGTTGGCAAAAGTAACAGGGATGCAAATGCTACCGCCACCACCACCGGCACCCCCAGTAGCCAAAGGTGCTCCTGAGGCGCCACAACCACCAAATGCGCCCGGTTCGATGGACGAGGAAGAAATCGAGATGGAAATCTTCGAAAAGAATGGGAAGAAAAAGATCATAAAAAAGGAAATAATTAGTTCCAGCGAGGACGTACAGGCTCCGCCACCTCCTCCAAACCCCATAGAAGAAATCGATAAAATTAAGGAAGCAGGTGGTAGTTTCTTCTATAATGACAAAGAGATCACGGCAGAGAAGGCTAAAGAACTTGTGACTAGTCTTAAAGAATTAAATATCGATATCAAGAAGATTAAAGGTGGCACTCAGAAAGTAAGTATTACCGATAATTAATCTATTTAATTGTGTAAAGATCCCGGCTTACAAATTCGGGATCTTTTTTTTATACCTGTTTTAAAGGAACTTTAAGGATTTTTATAGCAATAATCTATAAAATGACTTTAGGGTTTATATTTAAAAACATACTTTTGTATTCCAAAAATCAAAAGACACTTATGAGCGTTTTAGTCAATAAAAATTCTAAAGTTATCGTGCAGGGTTTCACTGGAAGTGAAGGTACTTTCCATGCCGGGCAGATGATAGAATATGGTACAAATGTAGTTGGTGGTGTTACTCCAGGTAAGGGAGGACAAAAACACCTTGATAAACCTGTTTTTAACACAGTTTCTGATGCGGTCGAGAAAACCGGAGCAGATGTATCTATCATATTTGTACCGCCGGCATTCGCTGCAGATGCAATTATGGAAGCAGCAGATGCAGGTATTAAAGTGATTATTACAATTACTGAAGGTATTCCTGTTGCCGATATGGTGAAAGCTTCAGATTATATAAAAGATCGTGATTGCAGATTAATTGGACCTAACTGTCCTGGGGTTATAACTCCGGGTGAAGCAAAAGTTGGTATTATGCCAGGTTTTGTATTTAAAAAAGGAAAAGTAGGGATTGTTTCTAAATCTGGAACACTTACTTATGAAGCTGCAGATCAGGTGGTGAAACAAGGCCTTGGAATTACTACAGCTATCGGAATTGGTGGAGATCCTATCATTGGGACTACTACGAGAGAGGCAGTAGAGCTTTTGATGAATGACGACGAGACAGAATGTATAGTGATGATTGGAGAGATAGGTGGTCAGTTAGAAGCTGATGCTGCTCAGTGGATCAAAGCAAACGGGAATAGAAAACCTGTTGTTGGCTTTATTGCCGGCGAAACAGCTCCAGCTGGTCGTACCATGGGGCATGCAGGTGCGATCGTAGGAGGTAGTGAAGATACAGCTCAGGCGAAAAAGAAAATTTTAAGAGAGAATGGAATTCATGTTGTAGATTCTCCTGCTGAAATCGGAATGAAAGTAGCAGAGGTACTCAATTCTTAAGAATATATTTTTTTTATAATAATCCTTCATTTCTATCCAGATCTGGGGGATTTTTTTTTGATTCTTATGGATGAAGACCTAACTTCTGTAATTCTTTAAGCAAATCTTCAGGATAATCGGTTTGAATATAATGTACCTTTTTAACCGCCAGTAAATCTCTGAAACCTGATTGAGTTCTTTCTTGAATTCTATCATATTTTTTCAAAGCGTTTACCCAGACTTTTAGGTCCTTCTCTGCGATTTGTATTCGAATGGATTTTGAATAGGGCCTGTGGTATACCTGGATAATATTAATAAAATCGTATTCCAGAACTTTTCGTATATCGCGCTTCTTGGTAACCACGGGCATAATATTAATTTCCGGGTTATAGGCATATATTTTTGGGATTACGTCTATATCCCTGATACTGAGAATTATATTTTTTTCTGACCCTGTTTCGGATATTTGCCGTACCAGTTTTTTGATAGATCTTAGATCCTTAAATTTCAGGTCAAGGTTAATAATTGTTTTGGTGCCGGCCAGCTCCAGAGCCTGGCTCAAGGTCGGGATTTGTTCACTTGTTGCAACATTATTAAACAGGAGCTTAAAATCATTCAGATCTTCGAAATCAAAATCTTTAAGAAGT
>JBFGDP010000034.1:0-13309 GCA_041580575.1 Christiangramia sp. | reverse complement strand
TTCTACAAAGAATACCATTCTGAAGCTGATTTTAGTGTGCCCTTTACCTCATTCCTGGTTATAGGGATTGGAGCGTTGGCATGTATCGCAGGCGGTTATATTTCAGAATTCGCAGGAGTAAAAAAGACAGCTGCCGGCGCACTTTTTCTTTCAGGATTATGTTGTTTAATTTCCCCGGTAATATTTTTCCAGGATTCAGAAATTTTGCTGATCTGTTTCCTCCTTTTATGGGGAATGGTGGTTGTAGCAGACTCCCCTCTATTTTCTACCCTGGTAGCGCAGAACAGTTCGTCCCAGGCACGTGGAACGGCTTTAACCATTGTAAACAGTATAGGCTTTAGCATTACCATTTTTAGCATTCAGTTATTAAACCTTTTGGTCTTTAAACTTTCTCCTGGCTGGATTTTCATATGCCTAAGTTTAGGACCTGTTTTCGGATTGCTGGCTTTATTCAGAAAAAGAAATTAAAGAGTTAACTCTTTGTCCAGAGGCTCTACAGGTTGAATCACTTTTTCTGTGTTTTTTATCTCCCAATTTTTCTTTAACCGGTAATTAATAACCGGATGTGCAGTGAAAGATTTAGTGGTGAATCCCTCGTGCATGATATCCTTGATCACATGATCAGGTTGGCCATTCTGTATCCATTCCTGTTCGTATTTACGGTCCAGTACCAATGGCATACGTCTGGCTTTATTATGCACCTTCTCAAAAAGAGGATTTGCATCTACGGTTACCAGAGAAGTATAATAGCCGCCCTTTCCATCTGTGGTATAGATCCCAGCAAAAGTAAAGATTGATCGCTGCTCAAAATTTTCACTTTCTTCCAGGTAGCAAAAATAGGGCTGACTTTCCTTGCCGGTGTGGTGAGGTTCAAAAAAACCATCTGCAAAGATCAGGCACCTGCCTTCACGAACTGGCTGGCCATACATTCTTGAATCAAAGATCTTATCATCCCGGGCGTTGAGCGTATTATATTTTCGGTTATTATAAAAATCCTCCGGGCTCGAATAAGCTGGCACCAACCCCCATTTAGCCGGATACCAATGTTCAGGTTCATTCATAGGAATTATATATACCTTATCATGAGTAAAACCATCGTTAAGAAAATAAGGCTCAAAAATACCTTCCTCAATTGGAGGTTTGTCCATATATCTTGTAAGGTTATCCTGAGATTGATTTAGCGACTTTTGGTAACACATGTTTTTCTATTAAAGATAATAAACAGGATGATTTATGAGCAGTAGAACTGAATAATCGCAATTGTTATAAGCATGAGATAATATTCGGCATTTATCTTTAAATTTGAAGAACCTCACCTAATCAGATCTTATGAAAATCGATGCCAATTCTCCAGATGAATATATAGATAAAATTCCCAAAGAAAGAAAAACCATCTTTTCCAGGTTACGCTCTGTAATCAATGACAATATACCCGAAGGTTTTGAAGAAACAATGAATTACGGGATGATAGGATACGTGATTCCGCACTCTTTATACCCCGGCGGGTATCATTGTGATCCTTCCCTGCCCCTACCTTTTATGAACCTCGCCTCTCAAAAGAATTTTATCGCCCTGTATCATATGGGTATATATGCCGATAAAGAACTGCTGGGCTGGTTTCAGGATGAGTATAAAAAGAGGGTTGGAAAAAAACCTGATATGGGCAAAAGTTGTATTCGCTTTAAAAACCCGGAACAAATTCCATTTGAACTTATCGCCGAGCTCGCCGGAAAAATGACTGCTGATGAATGGATATATATTTATGAGAGCAATATTAAACGTTAAGCAATTTCAGCCTTATAATATGAGATAATGGTCAATCTGATTGATCTATCTGGATATTTCATTCAAAAGCCTCTCGTTTTAACACTGCTGCTCCCAGGCTGTTAAACCTTAGTTAACCCAGAGCTTTATTTTCTTAAACATTTTAATCTAAGCCGATGCAGGCATACTTTTCGCATTTAATAGAGAAACATTAAAACAATTGAAATGAAGAAAGTATTTAGAAGTCTGTTATTTGTATTTGCCATTGGTACGGCGAGCGTTGCGGCTCAAAACACGGCAATTCCTCAAGAACAGCAGCAACTTGAAGTTACCGATGCTGAACTTACTGAATTTGCAGAGATATTTCAGCAAATGAGGATGATGAATCAGGAGGTGCAGAAAGAAATGATGGCAGTTGTGAAAAATGAGAATATGGCTCTGGAAAGATTTAATGAAATTCATCAGGCCAGTTTAGATCCACAGGAAGAGGTAAAGACTACCCAGGAAGAGGAAGAAAAATACAATGCGGTCATTTCTGAAATTGAAGAGATTCAGCCAAAATATCAGGAAAAGATGCAGAATATCATTACGGCATCGAACCTTAGTATGGAAAGATACCAGCAGCTGGCGATGGCACTTAGATCTAATACCGGTTTACAACAAAGATTGCAGGAAATACTGAAAAGCTAGGCTTTCATATTGAAAATTCTAAAAAGCAGGTGAATACCTGCTTTTTTTTTGTCTTTACATTAATATAATTACAACATATTTTAAGTCTATTTTAAAGTATCAAACTTCTAAAGGCCCCGATTTTGTTGTATTTTCAAATTCAATAATAATCATATGACAGGTATTCTAAAAAGAACCATATTTTTACTAAACTTTTTAATGTTAGTTACCCTTTGTCATGCCCAGCAATCTCCCATGCAGCAAAAAGACAGCCTGAAATTAAATAACAAAATAGTTCCCGATGAAATTTGGAGAGAAGCCTACGTCGCTCTATCTCATTATCCTGAATTAAGGGACACGCCTATAGAATTCCGATTTAAAAAGAACATTAAAAAATCCTTTATGCAGGCTCAGCCTAAATTGGGCGGTCTGTTCAAAAATCGCAAGAAGCGTGGTTATATGATTTTCATGAACGAGAAGTTCAAGATCGAGGACGAGGTTTTTGATATCACCGCAGTTCCATCAGAAGTATTAATTGGCTGGCTGGGTCACGAACTGGGTCATATCATGGATTACCGGGAAAGATCGGCGATAAACCTTGTATGGTTTGGAGTTAGATATCTTACCTCTAAAAAATATATCCGTGAAGCTGAGAGAGTGGCAGATACCTACGCAGTAAATCACGGCCTGGGACCACAGATCATCGCCACGAAAAATTTCATTATCAATCATTCCAGATTATCAGACACATACAAGAATCGTATCCAGGATCTATACCTTTCCCCTGAAGATATCATGGTACTAATAGAGGAAGTACCTGATTAATCAACCGGGCTCTGTTCCTTTAAAAATTTTTCCCATTCGGCGAACTTTTCCTCGTTCATCACCTTCTCCATTTTTACCTGTCCTCCTTTTTTCTTATTTACCGCATTCCACTCGTGAAATAGATTAGGATCGATAGTAGTCACCTTAACCCCTTTCAGAGCTTTGGACCGAGCTACTTTATAATTCTTATTTGCATTTTTAAGGGCATTATCCAGGGCTTCTGCCAACTTTTCATCATCGGCATCATCTTCACTTCCCAGGTACCAGTTATGGTAATATTCACCATCCTCAGCACGTTTCGCAGCTACTACAAATTCAGGAATTCTAATATCAAATTCGTCTTCTAGCTCCTTTACTGCATCGTTCATTTTATTTACAGATAGTTGGGATCCCACCACATTCAGAAAAAATTTCGTTCTACCGGTTATTCGAATTTCCTTTTTAGCCTTATCTGTGAATTTTATGGTATCTCCAATAAGATACCTCCAGGCTCCACTAACCGTAGAGATAAGCAGGACATAGTCAACTTCTTCCTCAACCTCCTCCAGTAATATGGCGGGTGCATTATCTGTCAGGGAACCATCTTCATTGATATAATCAGGTTTGAAAGGAACGAACTCAAAGTAGATTCCATTATCGGTGATGAGTCTCATGGCATTGGTATCCGGTCTTTCCTGGATGGCCAGAAATCCTTCAGAGGCCAGGTAAGTATCTATCACCTGGACGGGTTTTCCCAGGAGAGCTTCAAAACTTTTTTCATAAGGCTCAAAAGCCACACCTCCAGATGCATATACCTGCAGGTTAGGCCATATCTCATGAATATTATCCAGCTTGTGATACTCTATTACCTTTTTCAGCATAAGCTCCATCCAGGAAGGAATTCCGCTCAAGGCACCAATATCCCAGCTCTTTGCGTTTTCAGCAATTTTCTGTACGCGGTCATCCCATTCATCGATCTTGGCAATTTCTTCCCCGGGCTTGTAATAACCGCGGAACCAGAATGGAATATTACTGGCACTTATCCCACTTATCTCCCCTTCTTTATGATCTCCCTCCTTATGCAGATCTGTGGAACTACCCAGCATCATGATCTCTTTTTCGAAGAAATCTGCCGGAAGATCAAAATTGCTAAGTGCACTAACCTGTTTGATACCAGCCTTGCGTATCGCTTCTACCATCTCATCGGTTACCGGTATACGTTTACTGGATTTCCCCGTGGTACCCGAACTAAGGGCAAAATAGGGCGGTTTGCCAGGCCAGGTCACATCTTCTTCCCCATCATGATATTTATACCACCATTCGCTGTCAATTTTATTATAATCAAAATAGGGCACCCGGTCTGAAAAGGCTTTTCGCACATCATCAGCCTCCAGTATTTCGTCGAAATTATAATGTTTCCCGAAGGCAGTATCTTTCGCTTTCTTCAATAAACCTATTAGAACCTCTTCCTGATCTTTCACCGCTTCACCCTCGGGAGTCAGAGTTTCCTTTAGATCGATAATACTTTTGATAATAGATCCGAATATTGCCATTTTCTGATAGATATTTTGAAAGTTAAAACTAAAAATACCTTTTTGAGGAGCAGTGTGCATTACCAAATATTTAACGCTGAAGCTTATTTATATGGATACCGGAAACTTTAATCAATTCATTTAATCATTTTTTATGGAGTTAAAATCCTCCCGCAAAGCATTTTATTCAAAAATTAAGATAATATTTGCACTTGTAAAAAATAAATGGTCTATGTGAATTAAAAGATTTATCATAGATTGATCACCAATTATACTTTAGCAAATACGGTTCTTAAACGATGGATGATACAATACAGAAGATTTATTTAGTAGATGATCAACCCATTTCAAATTTTATCACCAAAAAACTACTGGAGCTCGAGGGCTGTCCGGGAATGGTAAAAGATTATACAGATCCGTGTGAGGCATTAGAACAGGTAGCCCGGGATAACGACGCCTTAATTTTTCTCGATCTAAACATGCCGGTGATGACCGGGTGGGACTTTATGGATGCCATAAAAGATAGATGCCTTAACCACAGGATCATTATTCTTACCTCCAGTATTAGCAAGGTTGATATAGACAAGGCAGATGAATATCCCTTTGTTTTGAAATATATGGTCAAGCCTCTTAATAAAAAGAAATTTTCTGAAATATCAGAGTATTTGAAATCCCCGGAGATTGCAACCAGATCCTAATAAATTGCTTGAACTAGCCTATGCGAAAATGCATTTTGGTAAGTATAAGGATTACTACCTTTCAGATATTCCCGAGCCATATTATGTGTGGTTCAGGCAAAAAGGTTTCCCTTCAGGTAAGCTTGGAGATCAAATGCAGCAGGTCTTCGAATTGAAAATAAACAGCCTGGAAGGTCTTCTGCGACAGATAAGAAAACGCTATCCCAGGCCCTGACAACAACATTTACATTAGTTAAAAAGCTCAAAATATTAGCTTTCCAAATTACCTGCTTTTTCTATTCTTCTTTGTAATTTAGCGCCCTGAATAAACAACACAACAAACTAGATTAAAAATGGCCAAAACCAAGTATATTTTTGTTACCGGAGGTGTGTCTTCTTCCCTGGGAAAAGGGATCATCGCAGCCTCGTTAGCAAAATTGTTGCAGGCAAGGGGCTTTAAAGCTACTATTCAGAAACTGGATCCCTATATTAATGTTGATCCCGGCACCCTTAACCCTTATGAGCACGGAGAGTGTTATGTTACTGAAGATGGCGCTGAAACAGATCTTGACCTTGGTCATTACGAACGGTTTTTAAACGTAGATACCTCACAGGCAAATAATGTGACTACCGGTAGAATTTACCAGAGCGTAATTGAAAAAGAACGCCGTGGCGAATTCCTTGGAAAAACTGTGCAGGTCGTACCTCATATTACCAATGAGATCAAGGAACGCATACAGATTCTTGGTCAGAATGATGATTATGATATCGTAATTACAGAAATTGGTGGTACTGTAGGTGATATAGAATCTCTGCCTTATATAGAAGCAGTAAGACAATTAAAATGGGAATTGGGCGATGATAATGCATTGGTGATCCACCTTACCCTGGTACCTTACCTTTCGGCTGCAGGTGAATTAAAGACCAAACCTACCCAACACAGTGTAAAAACTTTAATGGAAAGCGGGATCAAGGCAGATATTCTGGTATGCCGTACAGAGCATGAACTATCTGATGATATTCGCAGAAAATTGGCCATATTCTGTAATGTGCGTCAGGAAGCAGTTATACAAAGTATTGATGCACCAACCATCTACGATGTCCCAAATATGATGTTGAAAGAAGGTTTGGATACCGTGGTACTCAAAAAACTGGCCCTACCCGACGAAACAACACCAAATCTGGATAGATGGAACCAGTTCCTGAAAAGACATAAAAACCCGAAGGCCGAGGTTCATATTGGGTTGATAGGTAAATATGTGGAGCTTCAGGATTCCTATAAGTCTATTCTGGAAGCTTTTATTCACGCCGGAGCAGAAAATGAAGTTTCGGTAAAGGTGGAATATATACATTCAGAATTCATTAATGACAATACGATCCACAATAAAATAAGTCATCTTGACGGGGTACTGGTGGCACCGGGATTTGGAGAACGCGGAATTGAAGGGAAGATCGATGCGGTGCGCTATGCCCGTGAGAATAACCTGCCGTTCCTCGGTATTTGCCTGGGAATGCAAATGGCCGTCATAGAATTTGCCCGTAATGTTTTACAGTTAAAAGGCGCTAATTCTACTGAAATGGATGCAGATACCAAACATCCGGTGATCGATTTGATGGAGGCTCAGAAAGAGGTTACTCATAAAGGAGGTACCATGCGACTTGGTTCATGGGATTGTGAATTGACCGAAGGTTCTGTGATTAGAGAAGTATATGGTACCAGTCATATTAAAGAACGTCACCGTCACCGTTATGAATACAACAATAAATACCAGGAACAGCTGGAAAATGCCGGTATGTTAAGTACAGGAATAAATCCCGAAACCAAACTGGTAGAGATCGTTGAATTAAAGGATCACCCATGGTTCGTGGGAGTACAGTATCACCCTGAATATAAGAGTACGGTGGCCAGCCCACACCCCTTATTCGTGTCCTTTGTAAAAGCAGCTCACGAGTATTCTGTAAAAAACAAAAATGCCAAGATGGCACAGAATTAAATAATGGCCATTTTTTTGACCTAGGAAGATTAAGCAAAATTAAATAATGGAAGAAAAGAAAATAGATATTCAATCTATAATTGGATTTATTCTAATTGGAGGTATCCTTTTATGGATGCTTTATACTAATACTCCCGAAGAAGGAGCAGTTGAAGATACCCAGACTACTGAACAGGTTGACAACGGTGCAAGTGAAAATAAAGCTATTACCAGTACTCCCACAGCACAACCGGCTGCAAATGATTCTACTTCACTGGCAGAAGCGCAACGCAGGCTTGGCGCCTTTGGTTATTCAGAAACTTTAGCTTCAGCTAAAGGAGGGACCACAACGATCTCCAACGATCTTATAGAACTCAAGATCTCTAATAAAGGTGGATATATTGAAGAGGCAAGGTTAAAGAAATTCAAAACCTTTGATTCTATCCCGGTATATCTCATAAAAGACGGAAACGCTTCTTTAAATTTAAAGTTCAGCACTATAGACGGCAGAACATTAAATTCTGAAAATCTATACTTTGAACCGGAATTAACCGAAAACAACGGTAATCAGATCTTATCCATGAAACTTAAGGTTTCTGAGGATGAATACCTGGAATATCGTTACGCAATGCGTCCTGGTGAGTATATGATGGACTTCAGCATACGTTCACAAGGACTCACTGGCGTCCTGAACAGTTCAGAAACCCCTGTCCTGGACTGGAAACTTAAAGGTTACCGCCACGCCAAAAGTATATCTTATGAAAACAGGTATACAGATCTTATTTATGAATACGATGGTGGAGATGACGACAACCTTAATAGCGGGGATGATGAAGAAGAAAATATAAGTTATATCGCCTATAGGCAACACTTCTTTACTTCGATCCTGCTTACAGATTCACCTTTTCAAAAAGCCAGATTTGAGGTAGAGAACCTGGTAGAGGATGAAGAAATAGATACTGTATTCACCAAGACCTTTGCTTCCACAATCCCATTGGATCTTAAGGCGGGTGAATTGAATTACAATATGAACTGGTACTATGGTCCTTCAGATTATAAGATCCTGAATGATTATGACCGTAATCTGGATGAGATCATTCCTCTTGGATGGGGGATCTTTGGATGGATCAATAAATACCTGTTCATTCCATTTTTCGCATTCCTATCTGGAGTACTGCCTAGCTATGGTTTAGCCATTATAGCTATGACGATCGTGGTAAGAATCGTATTATCTCCGGTTACCTATAAATCGTATTTGTCCCAGGCTAAGATGAAAATCCTTAGGCCAGAGATCAACGAGATTAGTGAGAAGTACAAGGACAATGCAATGAAAAAGCAACAGGAAACTATGAAGCTATATAGCAAGGCGGGAGCCAGCCCTATGAGTGGATGTTTACCTGCTTTAATGCAGATCCCGGTTTTCTATGCCCTATTCCAGTTTTTCCCAAGTGCATTTCAGCTTAGGCAAAAGAGTTTCTTATGGGCAGATGACCTCTCCAGTTACGATACTATAGCAGAACTACCATTCAATATTCCTTTTTACGGAGACCATGTGAGTTTGTTCCCAATTCTGGCATCTGTTGCCATATTCATTTACATGATGATGACCACGGGGCAAACCATGCAGGCGCAACAACAGCCGGGAATGCCTAATATGAAGTTCTTAATGTATTTATCGCCACTTATTATGTTGATTTTCTTCAACAACTATGCGAGTGGACTTTCGCTTTATTATTTCACCTCAAACCTTATTACGATAGGGATCATGCTGGTGATCAAATATGTGATCATAGATGAAGATAAGATACATGCTAAGATCCAGGAAAATAAAAAGAAACCTAAAAAGCAAAACAGGTTTACCAAGAAATTCCAGGATATGATGGAGCAGGCTGAGCAACAGCAGAAAAAACAAAACAGATAAATTAAAAAAGCCCCTTCAATATAGAAGGGGCTTTTTTAATTCAAACAAATAAACAAAACATTCTTCTTAATCTAAGGTTGGCAATAAAACCATATCTATAGCATGAATCACACCATTAGTTGCCTGTACATCTGCCAGCAATACCGTTGAAACTCTTCCGTTTACATCTGTAATAGTAACATTGTCCCCAACATTGATAGTAAGATCTTCTCCCTGGAAGGTGGTCACGGTCATCCCGTCTGTTAAATCACCTGATGTAGCATTTATTTCTGTAAGCACGTGATAAGAGAGCACATCTGCCAGCAGGTCTGCATCGATATCACCTAATTCATCCACTTCTAATTCGGCCAGAAGGGCAACAAAAGCATCGTCTGTAGGCGCAAATACAGGAAAGGGTGTATTATCATTTGTAGATTGTAGGATATCAACGAAGGTATAGGAATCTTCTCTGGTTAGTGCCTGTACTAAAATTGAGAAAGTTGGGTCTGCCAAGGCAAACGTCGTAACATCTGGTAATCCAATCACCGCATCAACTGCATGCACGATTCCGTTATCTACCTCGTTATCTGGGGAGGTTACGGTACTTACACCATTAATTGTGACTCCACCATCGGTATTGATAAACATACTAACATTTTCTCCATCAGGACCTGCTGCGGCAGTACTTGCAATATAGCCCGTAGTAAGATCTGTAGACAAAATTCTTCCCGGCTGTACGTGGTTAAGAAGTATTAATTCCAGGGTAGCTTCAGGAACTTCATCTAAAGAAGCAAAGCCGTTGTCTGTAAGAAATGTTGCAAATGCATCATCTGTTGGAGCAAAAACGGTATACTCGGTATCTCCACTTAAGGTAGCGGTTAATCCAGCAGCTTCAACAGCGGCAACCAGAGAGCTAAATCCATTGGCATCTGCAAAATCTACAATCGTATTGGTTTCAGAAGAACCATCATCTGTTGGATCTGGATCTGGGGTTGGAGTAGGAACAACTACTAAATCATCATCATCAAACTGGAAATCATCTTCTTCATCACAAGCGGTAAAACCGAAGGATATTATAAGCGCCAGAACACTTATTTTTACATTTTTTAAAATAAACTTCATAATTCTAAGTTTTAGTTATTGATTGGCTTTTAACTCTTTATAAAAGTAGAACCAAAAACCATATTTTTCTGTTTAATCTTTGTTAAAAATGCCTAAACACGTAAATTTTTTATTTTTAATATTCTGTTTTTCAATTAGTTGCAATAGTCAAAAAAACGCTTTAGACCAACAGGGGCGCCGAAACGGACCCTGGAAAATAAATTTTGAAGGCACAGATCATCCAAAATTTGAAGGAAATTATCTTCATGGAAAAGAAGTAGGCAGCTTTAAATATTATAAAAAAGGTTTTTATGATCATCCCGCAGCGATCTTGGATTATAAGGAGAAAAATGATTCAGTTCTGGTCACCTATTATACCCAAACCGGGAAACCTATTAGTAAGGGAAAAATGGTAAATAAAATGAGAGAAGGTGAATGGTTATATTACCATCACAAGAGCGACAGTATCATGATGACCGAATTTTATAAAAACGATACCCTGCATGGATGGCAAAAAACTTATTACCCTTCAGGCAAACTTGCTGAAAAAACTAAGTATACGAATGGGAATAAAGATGGTGTAAGTTTTATTTATGCTGAAAATGGTACCGTAGTTAAAGAATTGAATTTTAAACATGGTAAATTACATGGCGCCGCATGCTATTATAATTCAAAAGGAGAGAAAGAAATGGAGGGCCAATTTAATGAAGGTAACAAAACCGGCTTATGGAAGTATTACCGAGATGGAAAACTGGAAAAGGAAGAAGATTATTAAAAAATAATATATTTGATTAACTAAACTAACGATTATGAAAAAGCTATTATTCCTGTTTGTATCAATATGTATTTTCACTTCCTGCAGCGATGACGATGACGCGAGTGTAGAAGGAAATATCCTGGGTACCTGGCTGTTGGTCGAGGCAAATAATGTTCCCGGTTTTACTGTTAATTCATGCACAGGACAATCCACGATCACCTTTAATGCAGACAATTCTGCCTCTTCAACTTTCTACTCAGAGGTAGATGGTAATTGTGTTTCAGATACCGATTCCGGTTCATGGAGCAAAACCTCAGATACCGGCTATATTATCGAAGTTCCCGGTTTTTCAGATCCTATTGCCGGTACGGTTATATTTAACAGCGACAGCAGGTTCACCTTTACTCCCGATGGTTTTCCAACCACCAATTTTGTATTTGCTAAGAATTAAGGAGGATAAAAATTTCTAAAAAGAGGTGGCTTTCGTCACCTTTTTTTATTTCGTAATTTTGCGCTTTCGATTTCGACTGTGTAACTGGTCTTAGCAAAATTAAAGATGAATAGAATGAAAAAAGTTGTTGTCGGTTTATCCGGAGGTGTGGATTCCAGTGTTTCTGCTTATTTATTAAAGGAACAGGGATACGAGGTAATTGGCCTTTTTATGAAGAACTGGCACGACGATTCAGTGACTATATCAGACGAATGTCCCTGGCTGGATGACAGTAACGATGCCATGATGGTTGCCGATAAACTTGGAATACCATTTCAAACGGTGGACCTAAGCGAGCAATACAAAGAACGTATAGTTGACTATATGTTCAATGAATATGAGAAAGGACGAACTCCTAATCCCGATGTGCTTTGTAATCGTGAGATCAAATTTGACGTTTTTATGAAGATCGCCCTTTCATTGGGGGCAGATTATGTAGCGACAGGTCATTATTGCAGGAAATCTGAATTCGAAAAAGACGGGCAGAAAATATATCAACTTCTATCGGGAGAAGATGACAATAAGGATCAATCTTATTTTCTTTGCCAGCTTACCCAGGAACAGCTCTCTAAAACCTTATTTCCCATAGGAGAATTACAAAAATCTGAGGTAAGGAAGATCGCTACTGAACAAGGGCTGATCACGGCAGATAAAAAAGATTCCCAGGGTCTTTGCTTTATAGGAAAAGTTCGCTTACCAGAATTTCTTCAGCAAAAGTTGAAGCCGAAAGAAGGTATGATCGTAGAAGTACCTGCAGATAGTGAAAACTTCCTGGAGGAAGAGGTCAGTTTTAATTCTCAAATAGACCAGTTAAAGCATTTATCCAAAAAGTATAGTTACTCTCCAAATGACGGGAAGGTAGTCGGGAAGCACCAGGGTGCACATTATTTTACGAAGGGCCAGCGAAAAGGCCTGGCTGTAGGCGGTACACCAGAACCCTTATTTGTGATCGATACAGATGTGGAGGAAAATATCATTTATACCGGCCAGGGTAAAGATCATCCCGGGATTTACCGCCAGGGACTTTTTATCGCTAAAGACGAGGTTCACTGGGTGCGGAGAGACCTGGAAATTGGTGAGAACGAAGAGTTAAAGGTAAAGGCCAGGATTAGATATAGACAACCCTTACAGGAAGCCACACTCTACCAGACTGCAAATGGAATGTATATTATTTTCGAAGAGCCACAAGCCTCCATCACCGAGGGACAATTCGTAGCGTGGTATAAAAATGAAGAGTTATTAGGTTCAGGAGTTATTTCGTAATTTAAACCCTATAGCCCTGTTCATGAAAATACTCTTCTTGCTCGCTTTTTTTATATCCTTTAACAGCCTGGCTCAGGATGAACATGCCTGGGTTTTTTTTAAGAATAAGCTTGGTGCGCAGCAAGCCCTTAACGACCCTTCCACAATTCTATCGCCAAGAGCCATCGAGCGTAAGCTATTACGCAATACTACCATAGACGAAAGAGACGTCCCGGTCAATGAAGCATATATTTCCCGAATAAAGGAACAGGATGGTATAGAAGTAAAAGCAAAATAAAAATGGTTAAACTTTATACACGTAATCGGCACTATACAGTCGATCACAGAACTTTCTTCGCTGCAATTTGTCTCAAAAGTAGAATTCGCCAGTAGGAACATT
>JBFGDP010000033.1:0-13985 GCA_041580575.1 Christiangramia sp. | reverse complement strand
TATTCAGGAACATGCACTTCATGAAATCTAATCTTACTGGAGATAGTTTCCAGTCTCACCGGTTGTTTGTAGGTTACGAAATGAACCTCGTGTCCTCTCCTGGAAAGCGCAAGGCCTAATTCTGTGGCTACAACTCCACTCCCCCCGAAGGTTGGATAACAAACAATGGCAATTTTCATGAGTTAATTTTCTATAGATTCGTAAATCACTTTCTGGATCTCAGATCTAATGTTTTCGCGAATAAGTTTCCTGTTATTTGAATCAGGAAAAGTTCGGTTAGACAAAAATACGTAAACAATTTCTTCCTCCGGGTCTGCCCAGGCGAATGTACCTGTAAAGCCGCTATGGCCAAAACTTATCATCGAAACACAATTACAGGTAGGTCCAGATTCTCCCAGTTGGGGTTTATCAAATCCCACCCCGCGTCTTACATTATCCTTGCAATAATAACAGGTGTTATATTTCTCTATGGTTTCTTTATCCAGGATTTTTTTATCACCATAGGTACCACCGTTCATATAGGTTTGCATGATCTTCGCCACATCATTCGCATTACTGAATAATCCTGCATGCCCGCCAATTCCACCCTGCATGGCCGCACCCTGGTCATGTACATAACCGCGAACCACCTGATTCCTCCACAACTGGTCATTTTCTGTAGGAGCAATTTGAAGCGTATCAAAACCCTTTCTGGGTAAATATCCGGTGAAATTCGTACCTAATGGCTGGTACAAACGCTCTGCGGTTATCTCATCTAAAGTTTTTTGATAATATGCCTCCAGATATCGCTTGAGTAAATAATAAGGAAGATCGCTGTACTTGTATTCTAACCTGCGCTCCAGCTCACTATTTTTAATGATATCAACAATAGTATCTTCAATATCACTGCGGATGTAAATGCCATTTGCAACCTTAGTATTGAAGTCTTCCGAAGCTTTTTCCTGGTAATAACTTTCAGAAAGTTTCTTGGTTTTTGGATCTATCGTGGAAATATAGAACGGGATCCATGCCTGCAACCTGGCATAATGCATTAACATATCCTGAAGACGGATATTCCTTTTATTTGAGTCTTTGAATTCCGGCAACAATTCACCCAGTTTTGTATCAAAGCTCAATACGCCATCCTCATCCAGTTGCATAACCATCGGCAAAGTTGCCAGGATCTTGGTAAGTGAGGCAAGATCATAAATAGTAGTATCTGTCACCGGCAATTGTTCCTCATAGGTTTGATAGCCAAAATTTTTCTGGTACACCACCTTTCCCTTCCTTGCTACCAGGACCTGAGCGCCTGGGGTCATCTTATTTTCAATGGCATAATTAACTATGCTGTCTATCTTAGACAGCTTTAAAGAATTCATGCCTGCATTTTCAGGAAGACCGTAAGAAAGCCGCTGGATATTCATCGTATTAAATCCAGTACCTACCGGAAATTCATTTTTTATACTTACCGGAAGTTTCCCTTTTGCATTAATAGCACCAAATAAAACCTGTGCCGCCTTTTGCTGAGCTACAGGATGATTTTGATATCCAACTAAAACAGCTTCCAGGTTGGCAAAACTTTTTATATCTAAAAGCGCATATGGCTTTGTAAAAAGAGAAAGGATGGTTTTGTTCTTTCTGGCGATTTCATGCAACCAAACCAGTTCTTTATCGGTGAATTTATAGGAGGCCCATGGACTATTGTCTGGTTTGTGAAAACCTACCACCACGTAATTGTAATTTTCAAGTTTCTCCAGTAGTTCCGGTAATTTTTCAGCCTTCACCCAATCTACAGCTGCATATTTTTTCATTTGATCGAGAAAAGCACTGCCATCATCATTGCCAAAATTGACATAGGCTATTTTTTTATTCTCTAATTCCCTAACAGGAACCACAGCCTTATTGTTTTTTACAAGGGTGATTGCATTTTCGAATAAAGTTTCCAGGAATGCCCGGTCCTTTACCGTGTTTATATCAGAAATAAGATTATTGGTCTCGATAGGTTTAAAATTATGTAATCCTACCTTGTATTTTGCATAAAGGATCTTTTTTACAGAAAGCTCCAGTCTTTCTTCAGAAATAATTCCTGAATTTACCGCCGCCATTATATTTTCTGACGCCTTACCAACGTCTTCGCTCATGAGCAAGACATCGTTACCCGCCAAAAAAGCATCCAGATCTACTTCACCCGGTTGCTTATTCCTGGATACTCCCTTCATATCCAATGCATCTGTAAAGATCAAACCATTGAATCCCATATTTCTTTTCAGAATATCGGTTACAATTGTCTTAGAAAGGGAGGCTGGCAATTCGGCTTTTGTCTCCAGATCTGGTACATTAAGATGAGCCACCATAACGCTGCTAAGTCCCTTCGGGATCAATTGTTTATAAGGATATAATTCCACCTCATTGATCCTTTTGGCTGAAAAATTAATTGTGGGCAAAGTTTTATGAGAATCGGAATCTGTATCTCCATGCCCCGGGAAATGCTTGGCGCTACTAAGAACCTCTTCGTTATGCATTCCCGACATAAAAGCCAGCGCCTTATCGGTAACATTCCTTTTATCTTCACCAAACGATCTATTGCCAATAATAGGATTATCTGGATTAGTATTGATGTCTACCACGGGTGCAAAATTAAAATGCACACCTAATCTTCTGGTATGCCTCGAAATTACAGCCCCGGCCTCCTCTATTAATTTATTGTTCTGTATCGCTCCAAGGGTCATGTTCCAGGGTAAGGCATATGTGCTATCCAGTCTCATAGCCAGACCCCATTCTGCATCCATGCCAATTAGTAAAGGAACCTTAGATAACGCCTGAAACTCATTGGTAAGCTGAGCCTGTTGTACCGGCCCGCCTTTAGAAAATATAAGGCCCCCAATATGATTTTCACGTATTAGCTTTCGAATAGAATCGGCCTCGTTCTCATTTTTAGACCATATACTGGCCATAAATAACTGCCCTACTTTTTCTTTTAGATCCATGGAATCATAGATGCTATCTACCCATGCTTTTTGTAAAGAATGATCTTTCGCAAAAAGCGGGTTTTTAGGCTGGGCTATTCCCTTTACAGAAATAAGCAGGAAAAATAAAATTGTGTAAAATACGAGGGGCAGCTTCAATTTCATTAATTCATAAAACGTTTATGCCAGCTTTCAGAAGCCGGAACTTCCCAGTCTGAAAGATATTCGGCTTTATTATTTACCAGATTATTAAAAACAATGGTATTGGAAGAGACAGCACGCTGTTTTGCCATTTTTCTGAAATCGGCAAGACTTTTATAGGCTATAAATTCACCTTGTTTATAGGAAACGTTCATTTTATCCAGAAGGTCTACATTGTATTCCTTCTCCAGTTGCTGGATGAATTGAACAGAGGCGTCTATAGAACAACCGCTGGCTGCATTTAACTGCTGGTCCAGCGCAATAGTGATAAACCTGTTGTATTTGATCTCATAAGAAGCTTTAAGATCTGCTCCATGAGCGGTCCATTTCTCGATAAATAGATCAAGTTTATGGGAGATCTCCTGTATTTCTTGCTGAGTAAAAGACCTATTGGCCTGATATATCCACACCCGCGAACTATCGGGAAGGCTATCGAATGGTACTAACATAAGGGCTATAAATTGAATTGTTACAAATCTAATTTATTTAGCCATCAGGTCAAATATAGTACCGGGATTTAACTTTTGATTTTTTTGCTATTTATAGGTCATCTGCGTTGGCGATAAGTTCAGCCACATCCATTACTGCCACACTATCTTCCTTCTCTTTATTTTTAACACCATCTGTCATCATAGTATTACAAAATGGGCAACCTGCTGCAATGATCTCTGGTTTAACCTCAAGGGCCTGTTCGGTTCTTTCAATATTTACATCTTTATTTCCAGGTTCCGGTTCCTTGAACATCTGTCCGCCACCGGCACCGCAGCAAAGACCGTTGCTTTTGCATTTACGCATTTCAACCAACTCAACCTCCAGCTTTCTTAACAAATCTCTGGGTGCTTCATATTCATTATTAGCACGCCCAAGATAACAGGGATCATGGAAAGTGATCTTTTTCCCCTTGAATTTCCCACCTTCTACTTTAAGCCGGCCTTCATTAAGAAGTGCCTTTAAGAACTGGGTATGATGCATTACATCATAATTTCCGCCTAAAGCAGGATATTCATTTTTTAAAGTATTAAAGCAATGAGGGCATGCCGTTACTACTTTTTTTATTTCATAACCGTTCAGTACTTCGATATTTGTAGCCGCCTGCATCTGGAACAGGAATTCATTCCCGGCTCTTTTCGCAGGATCTCCAGTACAACTTTCTTCGGTTCCCAGCACGGCAAAATCTACCCCGGCCTGGTGTAATAATTTCACAAAAGCTTTAGTGATTTTCTTTGCACGGTCATCAAAACTCCCGGCACATCCAACCCAAAACAAAACTTCCGGTTTTTTACCTTCGGCCATATATTCAGCCATTGTAGGAACCTTTAGTACTTCTGCCATATCCTTATCTTTTTCTTAATCTTTATTGCTTAATTTATTTTTCTTCGGCCCAGTTCAGACGATCCATCTGGTTGTAAGGCCATGGAGCTCCATTATTCTCGATATTGGTCATCGCAATAGCCAGTTCGTTTGGGGCTGCACTCTGTTCCATAACCAGGTATCTTCTCATATCCAGAATGATAGAAAGTGGATCTATCCCGATAGGACAGGCTTCTACACAGGCGTTACAGGTAGTACATGCCCAAAGTTCTTCTTTCGTGATATAATCATCCAGCAACTGTTTCCCATCATCCTCGAATTTTCCATTCTTATTAATGATCTCACCCACCTCTTCTGCACGATCACGAGTATCCATCATGATCTTTCTTGGAGAAAGTTTTTTACCGGTCTGGTTCGCAGGACATTCAGAAGTACAGCGACCACATTCGGTACAGGTATAAGCATTTAGTAGCTGAACCTGGTTTAGATCAAAAATATCTGAAGCTCCAAATTTTTCTGGCTCTGCATCGTCCTCTCCCTCGGCAGGAGCTGCAAAAGGGTTTGCGCTGGGATCCATCATTAATTCAACTTCTTTCCTTACTGCTTCCAGATTATCAAATTCACCCTGAGGAGTAAGTTTAGATAAGTAAACATTTGGGAAAGCGAGTATAATATGTAGGTGCTTTGAGTAATATAAGTAGTTCAGGAAAAATAATATTCCTAGGATATGTAACCACCAGGCAGCTCTTTCGATGATAATTAAAGTGGCGTTACTTAGCCCGTCCAATAATGGCAGTAGATATTGGCTCACGGGAAAGCTACCCATGATCCCTGCTTCGGAAGCATAATGATCTGCACCATTCATCTGTAGCTGATAATCTGCTGCATTCATGGTAAGAAATAGGATCATAAGCACCATTTCAAAATAAAGAATGTAGTTAGCATCATTCTTTGGCCAGCCTTTCAATTCCTTACTCAGGAATCTCTTGATATTAATGACATTTCTTCTAATCCAGAATATGATTACCCCTAAAAGAACGAGGAATGCCAGAATTTCGAAACTAAAGATTAACACATCATAGAAGCCTCCCAGGAAGGAAAAGATGCGGTGAGTTCCAAAAACACCATCTATAATGATCTCTAAAACCTCAATATTAATTATGATGAAACCTACATAAACAATAATATGAAGGAACCCAGCAATTGGCCTTTTCACCATTTTACTTTGCCCCATGGCAATGCGTGCCATTTTAGCAAAGCGTTCACCGGGATTATCAGAGCGATCTACCTCTTTTCCTAACTTAATATTACGGATTACCCGTCTTATGTTTCTGGCAAAAAAGCCAATTCCTGCCACCAGGGCAATTACAAAAAGGATCTGTGCAACAATCTGCATGGTTGGTTATTTTAAAGAATCTTTAGGAGCGTCGTATGGACCAGGGTTTTTACCAAAGACTGAGAAATGTACATATCGCTTAGGATTTAACTTGATATCCTGAAGCAGTTGTTCCAATTGTTTGGTCGCCCTGTCTAAATTGTTATATACAGCATCATCGTTCATCAGCTTTGCGGCGGTTCCTTCTCCATTATTCAGCTTATCTGAAATCCCTTCAAAATCTGCTATCACTTTCTCAAGATCACTCGTGATCTTACTTATGTTCATATTGGAGAGCGTATCTGAGAATTTATTGAAATTTCCAGACATCTCATCAAGATTTGTAAAAGTTCTATCCAATTTTGCAGAATTCCCCTTTACAATTCCCTGTAGCTCATTAGCGGTTACCTGGAACGAAGAAACAGTAGCATCAAGATTCCTGAAAGTGCTTCTAATATTATTTCTTGTGGAATCATCCAGGATCTCTGTTATGGCCGTAAGCATGGAATCTGCGCTTACGATAGTGCCCTCAAGTTTATTTTGCAGCGGGGTAAGGCGGTCATTCACCAGTTCCATAATTCCTTCTTCCTTGTCGCCAGGTAATGTATCGCCAGAAACGGCAATACCCATTTCGGGATCATATTGAGGTACTATGGCCAGAGATTTCCCTCCTATTATACTACCCCCATAGATCTTGGCTTCAGAATTCTTTGAAAATTGAAAATCGTTTTTAACGGTAAAGGTCACTAAAAGATCCCCAGATTTGTTCAGAAAATCGATTCCGGTGATCTGTCCCACCTTAAGACCATTAATAGTAACTTCAGAAGAAGGAGAGAGCCCTTCTACATCCTCATATACAGCATAAAAAGTTCGACTATTATCCAGGAGATTTTCCCCTTTCAGAAAACTATAACCAAAAATTAAAATCGCTATTGCAATAATAGCTAGCAGGGCAGTTTTAACCTCTCTGGAATATTTCAAAAGCATGTATTTAAATGGATACGCACAAATTTAGAAATAAAAATATAAAAGAGGCTTTATTTAAGCTTAGATTTTAACGCGTCATTAACCGTTATTTTACGGTCGTTTTTAAATGCTACGATATAACTGTCTGGGTATCCTTTCTTTATAACTTCCTGGTGTATTTGCTGTATTTTAAGATAATCTGCGGTTTCACCATAATAATATTTAAACAATCTCCCCTCCTTAGTTCTTTCTATATTTCTTAGTCCTTTGAAATTATAAGGCTTTGTATCTATCTTCTTAGAGCCGGCAGCGATCTGCACTTTAAAGATCACATCTTTATAAATCTGGGGTTCTGGTGAGTCAAACTGCACACTTTCATCTGCCGGATGATCCCTGGCAATGGTTTCCAGTAGGTTAAGGTTGATGGTGTTGCTATATTCCAGAATGGCATTAGTTATTGCTCTGGCCATCTCGTCCTGGCCACGCTTACTGTTTAAATAGGGCCCTTCCTGATTATTGGTAAGAAACCCGGTTTCTACCAAAACACTGGGCATATAGGTTTGATGTAAAACGATAAGCCCCATTTGTTTTACCCCCCTGTTCTTTCTTTTTAGATCATTGGTAAATTGCTTTTGCACCAGGTCTGCCAGTAAAATACTTTGGTCCAGGTACTCTTCCTGCATTATGGTTAGCCCAATAAAAGATTCCGGAGAATTAGGGTCGTAACCTTCATAGGTTACTTCATAATTTTCCTCGAGGTAAATTACCGAGTTCTCTTTCTTGGCTACTTCAAAATTAGTTTCGTTACGGTTTAATCCCAGCACGAAGGTCTCTGTGCCCGAAGCCTGGGAACTGTGAGAATTACAATGTACAGATACAAATAGGTCGGCATTGGCTTCATTGGCGATCCTTCCTCTTTCAAAAAGTTCTACAAAGACATCACTCTTTCTAGTATAGACCACTTTTACATTCTCATATTTTTCAAGGGCCTTTCCAATTTTTAAAATAATGCTCAAGGCAATATCTTTTTCTTTAAATCCATTACCCATATTACCGGGGTCTTTACCACCGTGCCCGGCATCAAGAACAACGACAAATTCATCCTTTTCTGGAGGGATCTCGGCTGAAAATGCCTGATTTGAAGAAATGACTGTAAAAAGAGTGAATACGAAAAGTTTAAGTAAGTTCGTTCTCATAAAAAGCTAACGCTTAAGTAGGTTGAATATTTTAATTACTATTTTTCCCGCACACGCAAAACTCAGCTGAAAAAATATATGTAATTTTGAATTTGCAAAAAGCAAGCCAATCCGTACAAAAATAGCACTTAAAGCATTGCAAACAAATATCCCCAATACTCTTTTTTGCTTCGTTTTCACGCTGTTCTTTTCAGTAGTACTTCATTCTCAGGAGATTGAAAATAATTCGATCCCGGTTAGATCTGAAAAGGACTCTGTTGTGCCCTCCCTTATTTCAAAAGAAATTCCGAATCAAGTCAAAGAACAGGACACCGTAAAAAGGGATAGTGTGAGAAAACCTCGATTTTTGACAGATGTGGTGAATTACACCGCCAAGGATTATATGAGGCTTAGTCCGCGCGAAAATAAAATGTACCTCTATAATGAAGCAAGGATCGTATACGGCGATATGACCATAGAAGCTGGCCTGATTATTATAGATAACGAAAAAAATGAAGTTTACGCCTACGGTATAAAGGATTCTATAGGAACTTATTCTCAAACACCCATTTTTACCCAGGCCCAAAGAAAGGTTGAGCCCGATTCCATCCGTTTTAATTTTGATTCACAGAGAGCACTGGTCTATAATTCCAGAACTCAGGAAGCCGAATTCAATGTGAAGGGCATGGTTACAAAAAGGGAGAATGACTCAGTCTACTTTATGAAAAATGTGAGATTCACTACTTCTGATGATATAGACGATCCGGAATATTTCTTTTATGCCAGAAGGATAAAATTCGTGCCGCAAAAGAAGATCGTATCTGGCCTGGTAAATATGTACATCGCAGATGTTCCCACGCCGCTGGGGTTGCCTTTCGGTTATTTCCCACTTACAGATGAAGAAACCTCAGGTTTTATAATCCCATCTTTTGGAGATAGCCAGTATGGCTATAATTTACAAAATGGAGGTTATTATTTTGCCATTAGCGATTATGTAGATCTATTAACCCTGGGTAGTTATTATACCAATGGTTCTTATACACTGGAATTTTCATCGAACTATGCCAATAGGTATAGATACAGGGGAAATGCCAGGATACGATATGAAAAGCTGTTTAATAGTGAACGTGGATTTCCCGATTTCAGCGAAAGGTCTTCCTATAATTTACAATGGAGTCATAGTCAGGATGCCAAGGCCAATCCAAGTTCTAGATTCTCTGCCTCTGTAAACCTTGGGAGTAGTGAATATTATGCCGAATCTATTAACCAGGCCAACCAGGGGAATTATTTAAATAATACTCTTAGCTCATCTGTGTCCTACAGCAAGACTTTTCCTGGTGAACCGCAGGTCAACCTTAGTTTAGCTGCCAGACATTCACAGAATACCAGAACCCAGCAAATTAACCTTAGCCTTCCCACCCTGCAATTAAGTATGTCCAGGATCTATCCTTTAGCGCCGGCGGGTGGAGCAAAAAAAGGATTTTTTGAGAACATCAACCTGCAATATAACCTAAGGGCAGAAAACCAGATGAACACGGTGGACTCGTTATTCTTTAAGCCCGAAATGTTCAGAGATGCCCGTATTGGTGCTCAGCATTCTATACCATTGAATACCAACTTCAAATTATTTAAATTCTTAAGTGTAAGCACAGGTACTAGTTATGAAGAGACCTGGGTTTCCAAAACTTTTGAAAGAACTTATGACCCTGTGATAGATGATGTGATTGTGGATACCATTAGCGGGTTTGATTCATACCGAACCTATAATTTCAATGCAAGTATTGGTACTACTATTTATGGACTTAAGAATTTTGGAAAAGATAAAAAGATCCAGGCGATAAGGCATGTGATGCGACCGTCTGTAAGTTATAACATCAACCCGGGATTTGAAAGATTCTATGATACCTACGAACGTGATAACCCCAGTACTCCAGATGTTGTCGAACTTGTAGATTACTCCAGGTTTGATGGTACTTTATATGGAGCTCCCGGTAGAAATTTCTCAAGTTCTGTAGGTTTAAGTTTAAGTAATACCTTCGAGGCTAAAGTTAGAGATAAAGACAGTACCGCAATAGAACCAAAGAAAATAACATTACTTAACAACTTTAGCGTAAGTACAAGTTACAATCTGGCCGGTGACTCCTTAAAACTTTCACCTATCGCTATTCGGGGATCTATACCTATAGTTAAAAATAAACTGGACATTAATTTTGGCGGTAGTCTGGATGTATATGCCCTTAACAATAACAATAGAAGGATAGACAAGCTAAATATTGAAAATGGCGGAAGTTTGTTCAGGCTTACCAACGGTTCGGTTAATTTTGGTTACTCCTTCTCTAGCAAGGATTTTGAAGCGGGTGAAGAGGAAGAAGAGACAGATGACCTGGATAATGAAACTTATAGAAACGGAGGTAGGCCAGATGACCTTTTTGGAAAGGGTATGGGACCTGACGGAGAACTTTTTGAAAAAGACCCCTTTGAAGGTAGGGAAACCGAAAATGAAAGCTCATGGTATAATTATAAAATACCCTGGGATGTAAGACTGGCCTATTCCATGAACTATTCTAACAGTGCCAGGCAGAATGACATTTCTGCTCATTCCATCATGTTTAACGGAAATGTGGAACTAGCCCCGAAATGGCAGGTTGGAGTAAGCTCCGGATATGATCTCGTAAATAATGGGGTAACTCCTACCCAATTAAGGTTTCAAAGAGATCTAAATAGCTGGATGATGAGTTTTAGCTGGGTTCCCTTTGGAAACAGAAAATCATGGAACTTCCTAATCAGGATCAAGGCTAATGTACTTAGTGATATCAAGTATGACAAGAGAAGGGTTCCAGACCGGAGATTGTAAGTTCCACTTGTAAATAATTATCTTAGACCTATGAAAAAAGTAATTAAAACCACCAACGCTCCTGCTCCCATCGGGCCATATAATCAGGCCATATTTGCAGGAAATACACTTTATATTTCGGGGCAGATTGCCTTAGATCCAAATACCGGGGAACTAAAAACAGACAACCTGGAAGAAGAAACGGTTCTGGTATTGGATAACTTAAAGGCAATTCTTACTGAAGCGGGTCTTAACCTGGATCACGTGGTAAAAACATCGATATTTATAAGTGATATGAATAATTTCGGTAAGATCAACGAGGTTTATGCCCGCTATTTCAATGCTGAAAATGCACCCGCCCGTGAAACTGTAGAGGTCGCAAACCTCCCTAAGTTTGTAAATGTGGAGATAAGTGCCATTGCTGTAAAATTTTAATTAAAAAAGACCTTTTATCAAAAGCCTTACAGATGCAGGAATAGTAGCTATACATTATGCACGTCGCATAATCTCATAAGCATGAATTTATCTGGCTCATGTGGATGCTTATCTATAGGGTCGCGAAAAAATGACTATATCAACCCGCCCTTCAGCAATTCTTGCAGCAATTTGAGCATCTCCACCCTTGGACCAGAAAGAAGTTTATTTACCTTATGGGCCGCAGCTTCGGTTTTAATTCCTATAGTTCCCGTGGCAATCACACTGATTTATTGAGAATATAAAATCTCTTTAAATTCATTAAGGAGCCGTACCATTTCTGGCTACTTTACATCATGTGCGATGATAGTGATGGTCTTTATATCAGGTTGATAAGATTTCAGAGATCCTCAACAGGTCTTTATTAATATTATGTTTTCCTTTCAGGGCCTGGTCGAGGCTACAGGATTGGATCTCATTATTCATCATCCCTACCATAAGATCTTTATTTCCGTCTAATAATAATTCCACAGCTTTTACAGATAGCCTGCTTGCCAGTACCCGGTCAAAACATGAAGGCTTCCCTCCTCTCTGGATATGTCCCAGTACAGTTACCCTAGCATCATAGTAAGGCAGGTTTTCCTTAACATATTCTGCTAGCTCAAATACATTTTTACCTGTTTTATCACCTTCAGAAACCACCACGATACTGGAAGTCTTCCCTGCTCTTCTACTTCTCTCTAGCGAATCCAGTAATCGTTCCAACCCAAGATCCTCTTCAGGAATAAGTATTTCCTCGGCACCGGCTCCTATACCCGTGTTAAGAGCAATAAACCCTGCATCGCGGCCCATTACTTCCACAAAGAATAAACGGTTATGTGAACTGGCGGTATCGCGAATCTTATCTATAGCTTCTACAACCGTATTAAGTGCCGTATCATAGCCAATCGTATAGTGCGTACCAAAAATATCATTATCTATAGTGCCCGGCACCCCTATCACAGGAATATTATGCTCCCGGCTAAAGACCTGCCCGCCGCGAAAGGTCCCATCCCCTCCAATTAAGATCATGGCATCTACTTCAGCATCTCTGAGGTTTTTGGCAGCTTTCGCCCTTCCTTCCTCGGTCATGAATTCCTTGGACCTGGCAGATTGTAAGATGGTACCTCCCTGATTAACGATATTACGTACACTTCGCGCATTCATATTAAAAGAATCTCCCTGGATCATCCCTTGAAATCCTCTGTAATATCCTACACATTCGGTATGATAATATGCACAGGTTCTTACTACGGCCCTTATTGCTGCATTCATTCCCGGAGAATCTCCACCGGAGGTCATTACTCCTATTCTTTTAACTTTTTTACTCATAACTATTGCTGATTGCGCCTTTAAATCTACAAACTAATTTTTTAGAAAATAGCATGTAGCTCTACCCATCCCCAAATTTAAAGGGATGAGAAAAATTCTAAACTAAATAAATATTAAATTTTTATCAGTTTTCTGCCTGTCCTGAAAAATTGATAAAATCTGGTGCTGGAGATTTGGTTACTTCTACTTTTACATCCTGTGTTTCAGGTTCTTCTAATTCTGTATTGGCGATTTTTCTTATCAACTCTTTAAAGGTGTCAAAATCTACGTTGTAAGACAAGCCCACGCCCTGTGTAAAACCAATTTCCTCGCCAATGAACTGGATATTATTTTCACGGTTAAATACCTTTGCTCTTAAAGTTCCTTCCTCATTCAGTAAGAATTCTATTTCCAGGTCACCTATAATCACAGATTCGGTTACCCCTCCAATAGGAACACCTACCTGTCCATTAATGATCACCCGGTCTGAGATCTGTGTAGACAGGGTTAATCCAAACCTGTCTACAGTCTGTTGATCTGGTGTTCGATCACCCTGTACATAGTTCACGCCTACCTGGAATTTACCATCTTCATCTGCAAAAATATCATTTACAATACTAGAAGCTCTTTCAGCCAGGGTACCATAAATAGCTGCTCCTCTAAGGCCAAACTCACTGTAGAAAGTACCCTGGGTGACCAGAAACAGCGCCTGTAACTCTGTGGTTGCACGGTCATCTATTCGATATTGAAGTTCAGATTTTACAGTAGAGCTGGCGCTTGGAAAATCGATTTCGAAACCAATTTCAGGTTGTTCAATATCTCCCTGTAAATTGATCACAACCTCTACCGGAATCTTACGATTAACAGATGGGTTTTCCAGCAAGACTGCAGGGTTAGCATTCAGGGAATAAACCGCACTAACATCTAATTGAGCGCCCATAGGGTCACCGTTCCAATTGATACTGCCTCCAGATTCTACGGTGAATACCTTTTGAACCAGACCAGCGTATTTAAAATTATAGACTCCTTCATACACTATAAAGTCTCCCCACATATTGAACTTACCATTGGTGTTAATCTCCAACAACAGGTTTCCCGAACCACGACCTCTTAAGGTACTCCCACTGGTTTTATCCACCACCACCTCCACTTCAGCAGCATTGGTGATGTCAAGGTCAAAAATTAACTCCACACCTTTTACCTCGGGAATCTCAATCTCCTCTCCGGCTAATTTAGCCGCTTTCTCTTCCGGGCTTAAAAACGTGAAAAAGGAATTATCACCTACAGATTCTGAATCACTTAAAGGGATCTTGAACACAGTTCCTCTTTCTGTGGCCGCGGTTACATTTATCACCAATTCATCTGTAGGACCCTTGATGGTCGCTTCACCATCTATAAAAGCTGTGCCATAATAG
>JBFGDP010000032.1:0-14099 GCA_041580575.1 Christiangramia sp. | reverse complement strand
TTCGATCCCGGGGAATTAGAATATAATACCGAGGAAAATGTAAAAGTGGGGGAATTGATGTCCTTAACTAATCTAAAAACTCATATCCTGGCTCAGGGCGATACATTTAATATAGAAAAACATCAGGTTAAGATCCTGCATGTCAAAACTCTCCTTAAGGGACATTAATCATCATAAATTGCAATTAATTGCTCGCCGGTAGAATTGCGCATGGCGCGGTACATGCCTTCTGTATTAAAAGGCATGACGATATTCCCATGGCGATTTACAGCTATAAGGCCTCCATCGCCGTTAAGCTTAAGGAGCCTGTGATGAATCACTTCTTTTGCAGCCTTTTTCAAATTCCATTTTTTGTGTTCAATTAGGCACGATAGATCGTAAGCTACGACACCCCTCATAAAAAATTCTCCGCTGCCGGTACAACTTACCGCACAGGTTGCATTATTAGCATAATTGCCAATCCCATTTAGTGGGGTGTCACCAATACGTCCCCAATTCTTATTGGTCATTCCACCGGTAGAGGTTGCGGCGGCTAGATTTCCTCTATGGTCACAGGCTACAGCACCTACGGTACCAAATTTTTGATCTTTATCATCACTATGATCCAGCTGAAAAAGATCACTGTGCTTTATTTCCTTCCATTGCTGATACCGGAATTCATTATAGAAGTAATCCTCCTTTTCAAATTTTAGGTTGTGCAGTCTCGCAAATTCCATAGCACCAGTCCCGGCCAATAGTACATGCGGGCTTTTTTCAAGAACTACACGCGCAAGGCAGATAGGATTTTTAACTCCGCTTATCAGGCTTACGGCACCTGCGTTGAGGTCTTTTCCTTCCATAATAGCAGCGTCCATTTCATGGGTGCCACCCGCAGTAAAAACACTCCCTTTGCCGGCATTAAAAAGGGGCGAATTTTCTAACAACATAACGGCTTTTTCCACTGCATCCAGAGCATTACCTCTTTCAGCAAGGATGTCATAACCTGCATTTATTGCTTTGCTTAGTACAGACTTATAGGCCTGTTCTTTCTTTGGGGTCATTTTACCCTTTAAAAGTGTACCCGCACCACCATGAACGGCTATAGAAAATGTTTTGCTCATTTTGTGAGTATATATTTCTATATCTTACCTTCGAGATAACTGGATTACCGACAATGTTTTCTCGATAATCTAAATCTCGCTTAGCTAGCTATAAATTTTCTGCCTGAAACATTTTCATATTACCTGAACTTTAATGGGCCTTGCTGTATTATTTGGTTTTATTAATGTAAAATTTCTCAAGCTTCTCCATAGTATTGGGCTAATGCTAATAGCAGAAATGCATCGGGGACTTTTTCTGGTGATCACATATTTTAATTTGGTTCTCTCAATTCTGGTCCTTGGGCTTACAGTGGGTAAAATTTTAAAAACAAAACGTATCAAAAAATTTAAAATTTCACTCCTTCTGGTGAAAATTAAAGGGAGGTATTGGATCAGGCTTTTGGCTGAATATTCTGGTTAACGCTAAAAAAATTATCAGGATCGTATTTTGTTTTGATCTCCCTTAATCTTTCATAATTATTTTTGAAGGAGGCTTTGACCCTTTCCTGGCCTTCTTCCATCATGAAATTAGAGTAAGATCCTCCCATGGAGAAAGGATGTAGTGCACTCCAGTATTCCTTACACCAGTCTGTAATAGTTCTGGCATTTTCAGGATCAGGATCTACTCCCACAATAACTCCAGCATATTTTGCGTCACGATAGGCCCAGGCTGTATCCTCTGGAGATACTCTTCCCGCAGCTCCGCTAATTGGATAAAGATGCATTTGAGAAAGGCGGGTTGGAATTTTAGATCCAAACTCCTTATGCACTTTAGAAGCTTCAGGAGGAATTTTGTTAAAGAAATCACCTCGCCAATACCATTGTAAACCGGTGGGCATAAGACCGTCAAAAAGGGTTTGTATCGCGGGATAAGGCATTTCACCCACGTGCTCGAATATAGGCTCAAGATCTCTTGCAGGCTGGATCAATTCATCAAAATTATCTAAGTCTCCCGTGTAACACCAAACCACCGCACAGAACTTCTTTTTGTGAAGGAATTCTGGAAATGGATCTCCGGGGATCACCATGGTTGCAATAAAACCGTTCAGGTCATCTGGTTGTTTATGAATAAAACTATCATACCATTTCATGATTTCTTCGGTACGATCTATGGGCCATAATGTTGGGCCACCTATAACCGTTTTTAATTGGTGAGCCTGGAAAAGGAAGGAAGTTACTATGCCAAAATTTCCCCCACCGCCTCTTACAGCCCAGAAAAGATCTTCATTCTGTTTTTCATTTGCTGTCACGATACTGCCATCTGCAAGGACTATGTCCACTTCCAGTAGGTTATCTATGGTTAGACCGAATTTTCGTGATAAATGTCCCACTCCGCCTCCAAGAGTAAGACCACCTACACCTGTAGATGAAATTATTCCTGCAGGAACAGCCAAGCCATAGGCATGGGTTGCATGATCAACCTCACCCCATAAATTACCACCACCCACTCTCACCGAGTTATTCGAAGTGTCTACACGTACATTTTTTAATAAAGAAAGGTCAATGACGAGTCCTTCATTGCATATACCCAGGCCACCCCCATTATGACCCCCGCCGCGCACAGCAGTAAGGATTGTATTTTTTCGTCCAAAATTCACGGCAGCTACCACATCTGCTACATCAACACATTTGGCGATCATCGCTGGTTTTTTGCTGATCATGGCATTGTATACCTTCCGGGAATCTTCATAATTAACGTCACCTTCAAGGATGATTTCTCCTCGAAAAGAATGTCGGAGTTCTTCAACCTTAGAGTTTTCTAGTTTTAGCGTACTCATAATGTCTGATTTGTAAATTTTTGAATTGAATATTAAATCGGGGGAGATACCTCCTGATGATACAGGTAAGAGGGGGTGATCTGAAGTCGGAAATAATCAGGGCGGGCTTCTTTCTATGGAAAGATAATTTGGTAATGCAAAGTTATGTAAAAATAATTTAAGAAGTTGATAATCAGTTGTTTAAATATAGTTTATTCCTGAAGTGAAAATTTTTTAATTACTTTCCAGTTTTTGCCATTATGTTTGAAAAGACATAGGTTATTCGCCTCGAATTCAGCTTTGAATTCCCTGTTTTTGAAATCTGCCCAGACCATAGGGAATTGGGTTCTATTAAGGTCTCTGGTAGCTATGGTCAGGTGAGGATGTATTTTTGAGGCAATTTCGTGAGGCTTCAAATCAATAATTCCTAGAATTAGTTCCTGTAATTGGTGGGATAGAGCAATATAAGGCTCGTGCTCTACTACTTTTATAAAAATTACCTGTTTAGAGAATTTGTCGAATCCATCGAGCCTTGTCTGGAAAGGCTCCATATTTTTAGAAAATCTTTCCAGTTTTTTAGTCAGCAGTGCTTCCTGGTGGCGTGACATTCTATAAGGAATTTTCAAAGTAATGTGCGCTGGTAATTTTAACGCATGCTTGATACCATATTTTTTCCTGATCTCTTTTTTTATAATTTCTATATCCCTTCTTACCTGAGGTGGTGGTAATAAAGCGATAAAATAGAGTGGGTCTTTCATGGTAGAAGGCATGATGATTTTATTTAATAGCCATGATCCTTAGGGGTGCACCACTGCCACCTTTGATCTTCATAGGCAGGGCGATGACCTGGAATCCGGTGGCCGGTAACTGGTCCAGGTTTGCTACATTCTCAAAAGCCGGAACATTTTTAGTCATTAAAGCTATATGTGTTTTGAAATCTTTGGATTGCCCGTGATCTATACTTGCCGTGTCCAGGCCTACAGCCTTAATCTCTCTGTTTTCAATAAGCCAGATCGCAGCCTCAGGAGAAAGTCCGGGGAAATGCAATTCCTTTACAGCCTCAGGACCCCGTTTCCCTGTACCCAGGTAAAGTGTTGCATCTGGATAATATTTACCAAAACCCGTTTCAAAAAGAATAATGCTGCCCAGCGGGATATCATGGTGTTCTTTCTCCCATTTAATAAGATCTTCTATAGTAATTTGATAATCCCTATCCTCCGATACCTTATCAGACACATCGATCTTTATACCGTTTCCTGTCAATTGCTCTAATGGAATCTGATCTACCGTCCAGCGGTCTTCGGCAAAGTGTATCGGGGCATCTATGTGTGTGCCACCATGCTCTGCCGTAGAAAAGTTATTGGCAGAATAATAGTATCCCTCTCCTGTATGACCTTTAGCTACCTCTTCCAGTTTAAATTCCTGGGCCGTTACCCAGTATACACTTTCTTCAGAAAAAGGGTGAGTAAGATCTATAAGTGTTCCTGTAAAATCCTGGCTATGAACTATTGAGGTAATAAATAAAATAGTTATTAGATTTAAGTGTCTCATATATAACGATTTATCATCTTAAGTTAAAAAATCATTTCCAGTTAATTTTAGTATATGACCCGATTCTTTTGGTGAAATCTTCGGGACTTTCAGCATAGATTAACCGGCCTTTAATTTTGGCTTCTGTTCTTAATGTTTGGCTGTACTTCTCGATAATAGCATTCATCAACTCCAGATGCTGTGGAGTTTTCAACTTTATATCCTCAGAATTTAATTTCTTTTGCAATAACATAAGGTCATGATCATTGCCAAGATGGTCTGCCAGTAAGTGGATCTCTGTCTCCATGATTTCAAAAAATTGAGGCCAGGTTTCCTGAAGCAATAGCGTTTGATACCAGAGGTATTTTACTCTTTTTCGCCATTCATGAAAATTTTCCATCTCTGGATTTTCATAGGAATTAAATAAGGCTTTTTGCCCACGCTTATACACCCTTTGGATATTGGGGAGAATCACCAGTATATCGTTGTTGTTCACCGGCCATTTAATTAGGTCTTCCCTGGCATATCTAAGTTTTTCCGGCAGATGATTAGAAAAGAAATTCTGGGATCTAAGATTTTTTTCCATTTCATCTCTTTCCTTTTTTAATTGTGCGATAACAGGGTCAAAGAATTTTACATATAGATAACTGCCATATCGTTCCTGTAGGGCTATAAGGGTTTCTATATGTGCCGTAAGGTCGCGAAAATCTGAAATCTCACGCCCCAGGTCGCGAAAGTAAATATTGATCTCCCGGTAATTGTCCTCTCCTAATTCATCTCGCACCAACCTGGCCATTGCACGAAGTTTTTTAAATCTTTTTCTTATATCGTGAATGGCTTCATGAATATTCAAAGTATCCAGAGAAATAAAGCAACCTTCTATTTCATCTGCGGCAATAGCGCTAATGTTCTTTTTTAGAGGAAGACTTTTATCGAATTGGTAGGTCATTTTTCTAATTTCTTATTAAGATACATATTACCAGAAATAATTAAGGATTGCTTAGTCTTAAAATCTTTTAAAGATATAAATAATTGAAAATCAATAACATACAATTAAATTTTTGTATATTTAAGAGTATATATTAATCATACGACTTCCCTACAGGTTTTCTTAAATTTCTATTATGAGACAATTATTTTTATTATGTCTCCTTGTGTCATTTCTTTCCGCCGGATGTTATGAAGATGAGGTGGCCTTACTTCCAGAAATAGAACAGGACCCTACAATAGGTCAAAACAATGATGAACCTGGAACTGAAGAACAAGATGATGAAGGACAGGAAAGTGAAGAGCAGGAAAATGATGAGTCTGACTCCAGTGAACAGGCAGAAAACAATGTTGCTTTTCAAACAGATTTTTTACCAACCATTACTAATTTATATGGAAGAGACCATGGAACCCTAACTTTTAGATCTGCATCTCTGGAGGGGGTGTGGGAGCATGAGTACGATGACCAGAATCGATTGTCAAAATCTACCATGTACGAGAAGTACCCCTCACGAATCTTAAAAGAAATTTATTATTCTGCATATTCTTCCAATAACCTGGAAATGATGTTAGAAATTGTTAGTTATACCTATTTCTATGGTTTTCCGAGAAAGTATACTTTTAAACATAAACTCCGTCTTAATGAGGATTTCTCTGCCGATAGAATCCATGGGGAAGATGAAGAAAGTTACGAACATTTTGAAGAATTGAATTCTCACGGCTTCGTAACAAAATTAGTCAATATGGTGAGGCCGGGGATGAAATTATGGACGACCCATTATGATTATAACGATAATGGAAAGGTTACAAAGTATTATACTACCTATCATCAATATTATATTCAAGATGCATCAGTAGATTATACTTATACATCTTTTGGTGAACCTAAGAGTTATGACTTTCAGAACCAAAGTGGTAAATACAGCAACGTAGAATATTTCTATAGAAGTGATCATACCCTGGAGCGAATGGAAGAATCCTTTAATTGGAATAACTCGGGAAAGGGGTATCAAATAATTACTTATGACGAAAATGAAGCTTTTGAAAAAAAGGTCACTCAATATGAAGATGGATCAAAAACCATAGAGTCATATGAAGAAGATCAGATCATCGAAAATCACTATAGACCGGGGGATGTTCTTAAGGAAGCCTGGATTTATAAAATCGCCGGGGAAAAAATCTATTTGGAAATGGTCAAATATTATGATGGAGAAGGTGTTCTAAATTACACCGAGTATTATGATGAAAATGGTGATCTTATTGAAACTGTTTATGCATAAAAAAAGCAGCCTACAGGCTGCTTTTTTATACTAATCTGCGAGTTCCTTTGGAGAATTTTCAAAGGTCATTTCAATCTGGTGCCTGGTAAGATCTTCAAAGGTTTCACGTTCTCTTATTAGATGAGCCTTCCCGTTGTACCATAATACCTCTGCAGGCCGGTATCTTGAATTAAAATTGCTGGCCATAGAGAAACAATAAGCGCCGGCGTTACTGAAACTTAAGATATCTCCTTCACGTATTTCAGAGATTCTGCGGTTGTTGCCAAAAGTATCTGTCTCACAAATATATCCTACCACACTGTAAAAGCGTGCCTTAGCATCTGGATTCGAAATATTGGTGATCTCATGGTGGGAACCATAGAACATTGGCCTTATTAAATGATTAAACCCTGAATCTATTCCGGCAAAAACAGTGGAGGTAGTTTGCTTAATCACATTTACTCTGGCCAGAAATTTTCCTGCTGCACTCACCAGGTATTTTCCCGGTTCGAAGGCCAGGGTTAATTCGCGACCGTATTCTTTGCAGAAATCATTAAATTTCGTGGTCAGCTGTTCTCCCAGGTCTTCAATATCTGTTTCAATATCTCCTTCGCGGTAAGGGACTTTAAATCCACTTCCAAAATCTATAAACTCCAGTTCCTTGAAATTTCTAGCAGCTTCAAAAAGAATTTCTGAAGCATGTAAGAATACTCCAATATCCAGGATGTCACTACCGGTATGCATATGAATCCCGTTAATATGCATTCCTGTATTTTCCACGATCCTTAACAGGTGAGGCATCTGATGGATACTAATACCGAATTTAGAGTCGATATGTCCAACAGAAATCTTTGAGTTTCCTCCAGCCATTACGTGAGGGTTGATTCTGATACAGACCGGGATCTCGGGATGACGACTTCCAAATTGTTCCAGGATAGATAAATTATCAATATTGATCTGTGCGCCGAGTTTCACAACTTCTTCGATCTCCTCCAGGGATACTCCGTTAGGTGTATATATAATCTTTTCAGGATCTACACCTGCGGCAAGACCTAAGCGTACTTCCTGCACAGAGACAGTATCCAGGCCACATCCAAGACTGTTGAGCAATTTAAGTATAGAAATATTTGAAAGAGCTTTAACCGCATAGTGAATCCTTAAATTGTTCACTTTAAAGGCACTGGTAAGCCTGTTATATTGTGATGTGATCTTTTCTGCATCGTAAACATAAACGGGGCTTCCAAATTGTTCTGAAACCGATAGTAATTGCTGGTTTGTCATCTTCTAAAATTTAGCCCAAAAATAGAATTCCTGAGCATTGGAATATAAGCTGTATGTCAAATATAACCGATTTATACAATTTGTTATTTCTGTAGATGTGTATTATAAATCTGTTTGTTGGGGTACAGAAAATCATCGGTTATTACACTGTCACCTGCATGAAATTTGGGGATGGTCTAAGTATAATTCCAGTTAAAAATTTCAGGTCTGCCTTAATTACCTTGTATTATCGGGAATGCCCAACAACTAAAGGCGTTAAGAACCTCAAAAAAGATTGGTACAATAGTATGTATTTGTTACTTTTGCCTTCCGTAATAAAACAGAAGAAATAGCTGATTATGAATATACACGAATATCAAGGAAAAGAGATTTTAAGCAGCTTCGGAGTTCGCATTCAACGTGGAACCGTTGCAAGAAACGCCAAAGAAGCAGTGGATGCGGCAAAAGAACTAACCGAAAAGACCGGTACCGGTTGGCACGTGATCAAAGCACAGGTACATGCAGGTGGCCGTGGAAAAGGTGGTGGTGTTAAGCTAGCAAAGAATCTTAAGGAGGTTGAACAGATCGCCGGTGAGATCATCGGGATGAATCTTGTAACTCCTCAAACTTCTGCTGAAGGTAAAAAAGTACATCAGGTATTGGTTGCTGAAGATGTTTATTATCCCGGGGATAGTGAGCCAGAGGAATACTATATGTCTGTATTGCTTAATCGTTCTACCGGTCGCAATATGATCATGTATTCTACCGAAGGTGGAATGGATATTGAAACTGTGGCTGAAGAAACTCCTGAGCTTATATTCACTGAAGAGATAGATCCTTCTACAGGGCTTCTTGGATTCCAGGCGCGTCGTATTGCTTTTAATCTTGGACTTAGCGGGCAGGCTTTTAAGGAAATGACCAAATTCGTGATGTCTTTGTATAAGGCTTTTGAAAAATCTGATTCTTCTTTATTTGAGATCAACCCGGTGTTGAAAACAAGTGATGATAAAATTCTTGCTGTTGACGCGAAAGTTACTCTTGATGATAACGCCCTTTTCCGACATAAAGATTACGCCGAGATGCGTGATATTCGTGAGGAAAATCCTACCGAAGTAGAAGCAAGGGAAGTCGGTCTTAATTACGTAGATCTTGACGGAAATGTTGGATGTATGGTAAACGGAGCAGGACTTGCAATGGCAACTATGGATCTCATCAAGCAAGCAGGTGGTGAACCGGCAAACTTCCTTGATGTTGGAGGTACCGCAGATGCAAAAAGAGTAGAAGAGGCTTTTAGACTTATACTTAAGGATGATAAGGTTGAAGCTATCCTGGTGAATATCTTTGGAGGAATTGTGCGTTGTGACCGAGTGGCACAGGGAATTGTCGATGCCTCTAAAAATATGGGTGACGCTATGAATGTGCCTATCATTGTACGTCTACAGGGAACTAATGCAGATATTGCAAAAGAATTAATAGATAATAGCGGACTTAAAGTGTACAGCGCTGTACAATTTCAGGAAGCTGCAGATAAAGTACAGGAAGTTCTTTCTTAAGGACTTAATTTGTAAAAAAAATAAGAAACCCGGCGATGGCCGGGTTTTTTTTATGCTATCTATCAAGGAATGTTAACTATTAAATAATAATCTCACCTTCAGTATGTTAAAAGTGTATTCTTTATGTAACTATTCACAATTATAGTCGTCCTTTAGATAGAACCTCTATAGAAAGTCATATGCAACGAGTTCAATTTCTTCTTTTTGTGATCATCTTTACGGCCATAGCTGGAAAGGTTAGTATATCCCGAGAAGTGAAAACAGATTTTGCCGTACTTTCTACAGAGACTGGTTTGTATGATGTGAAACAATTCTTTGATTATAAAGTGAATTACATCCAGCCAGAGGAGAATTATGTGAAGAATTGCAGGACCTGGCAAAAAGAATGTTGTCATACCTGATCCGGGGGGCATTCATCAATACATCAAAAACAAAAGAATTAAAACCCTGATTCAGTAATTTTAATAATTACATTTTATATAGAATTAGCTGATAACTAATTAATTATATTGAATAAATTTTGTTAAATGCAAAATGAATCTCTATATTTAATTAAGTTTTTATGAAAATATGAGAGTCATCTTCTTGTAGTTTTTTGCGTTGAAATACTGTTAAATTTGAATTAGCCAAAATAAAATTTTACACATTCTGCAAACGCATTAGCAAAGGGAGATGACTCCTTTTTTATTCCTGATTTTGAGGATACCAATCCATCAGTTCAACCTCGATCGCAGCATTACCTTCATTAACCAACTTTTTGAATTCTTCGATATCTGCAAATCCGTCTTTCCCACGGTAATGGTAGGGAATCACTTTCTTAGGCTGAAACGCCAATACCCCTTCTGCTGCCTGTTCTACCGGCATTGTATAGGGTAGGTTCATCGAAATTAAAGCAAGATCGATATTTTTCAGGTTTCTCATCTCTGGAATATCTTCGGTATCGCCAGAGATATATAATCTTTGATTATTCTTCTGGATAACATAACCATTTCCTCTGCCTTTTACGTGCATAGCATCTTTAGTTTGCGGCAAATTATACATGGGAATCGCCAGTATGCTAACGTCATTTAGCTCTGTAGATTCGCCGTTATTCAAAACGATAAGGTTATTCTGTAATTCTTTTGGAAGTTTTTCTCTTACCGCTTGTGGTACTATGATCTTCGTATCTCCAGGTTTAAGAGCGGTTAAAGTCTCGGCACTCATATGATCACCATGAATATCGGTGATCAATATAAAATCTGGCTTAGCCATCCCCTCGAAAGCTTCTGCTCCACCTACTGGATCTGTATAAAATACCACATCATCCCAGGTAAATACCCCTGTCGCATGAGAAATGGGAGTGATCTCTATATCCAGCGGTTCAGAGTTTATTTCCATATTTGTAGTCGCATTTTTAACGGCAATATTAGAGTTGCTATCGTCTTCCAAAGATCTGGCTTCATTTTTACAACCCGTAAGTAGAATGCCAACCAATAATATGATCGCTATTTTTTTCATGATTTTAATTTTTCTTTAAAATTATAAAAGCATGAGAGTAGAGAATACCTTATTAATAAAGATTTAGGAAAGGTTTAATTTCATTTTAATATCCCCCCTGGAATACGGATTGTTATTCTCAATGGGAATCTCAATAAATCCATATTTTGCATACAGATGAATGGCATTTTCAAGCTTTCTGTTTGAATAGATAATGAGGTTATCCCACTGTTGTTCCCTGGCATATTCTATAGTGTGCTGCATAAGTAAATGGCCAATTTTTCTATTGCGATATTCGGGCTTTACCGCCATTTTGGTCAATTCAAAAACATTATCACTCATTTTCATCAGGGCGACGCATCCAATAACCTTTTTATTTTCGACCGCAAAAAAGATCATCCCCCCCGGTTCAATAATATGTTTCTTAGGGTCACCCAGGACATCTTCATCGTGTGGCTCCACCCAAAAAAACTCTTCTAGCCAGTCAATATTCATTTGTTTAAATTCCTCAGAATATTCCGGTTTCCAGTTTACAATTTTCATATAAATCAGTTTGCTCCAAAATTATTAATTAAATGCAGAACATACATATAAGCTAAGCTTTTCAAATTCTTTTATATTTATAAAACCTAAATATGATCCAGGATGAAATTTGATGTTTTATATCGTCTTAACTATTTAATAATAATTCTCTTTTTCATTTCATGTAAAATTGGTCCCGATCCCGAGGTAGAGCTGGAAAAGGTTGAAAATGAAATAGAAATACTTCCACCGGCTGAATTGTATGGAGATCTTTTCTACGATGTACAAACCAGGGAAATTTTTGAGGATAGTAAAACCTTTGTAGATGCCGTCCCTCAATATAATGTAAGCCTGATAAGACAACGTTATAATATGCTGGATGATACCACCACCGAGGCCGTGACAGATTTTGTATTGCAACATTTCGAGGTGCCCGAAGCATCCGAGGCCTTTAAAACAGATTCCTCAGCGGTACAGCAGCATATTTATAAATTATGGGAAATTCTTAAACGTCCCAGCGATGAAAGGATATCGGGCACCCTGATACCCCTTCCTAACCCATATATAGTGCCAGGTGGAAGATTTAGAGAGATCTATTACTGGGATAGTTACTTTACAATGCTGGGATTACTGGTTGATGATAAAACCGCGATCATTCAGGATATGGTAGATAACTTCGCCTATCTTATCAACGAATATGGTTTTATACCGAATGGTAACAGAACCTATTACCTGGGACGTTCTCAGCCGCCATTCTTTGCCATGATGGTTAAGGTCCTTGCCGAAGCTAAAGATGAAAAGGTGCTCGCAAAATATCTTCCTGAATTGGAAATGGAATATAATTTCTGGATGGATGGTACAGCCAGACTGGGCAGCTCAAATTCTTATAGACGCGTGGTTAAAATGCCGGGAGGAGAAATCCTCAACCGGTACTGGGATGATAATGCTACTCCACGACCAGAAAGTTATCGCGAAGATATAAAGACAGCCGGGGTTGCCGTGAAACAGAATCCGGAATTGACCAGGGAAGAAGTGTACAGAAACCTTAGAGCGGGTGCAGAATCTGGCTGGGATTTTTCCAGCCGATGGTTAGACAAGAATGAAGATGGTAAATTTGATCTTTCTACTATTCATACTGTAGATATTGTACCTGTAGATCTTAACTCATTGCTGTACAATTTGGAATTGACTATAGCGGAAGCAGCCGGGCTTAAAGGAAATAAGGATAAAGCCGGGGAATTTCAAAGAAAGGCCGACAACAGGAAAAAAGCTATCTTAAAATATAACTGGAATGAGAATAAAGGTTTTTTCATGGATTATAATTTCAGGGAACAACAACAAACCGGTCAACTTTCTTTAGCCGGGGTGTACCCTTTATTTTTTGAACTTGTAACACAGGGCCAGGCTAATAAAGTGGCGAAAAAACTGGAAAACGATTTTCTCAAACCAGGCGGACTGGTAACCAGCCCCTACAATACAGGGGAACAATGGGATGCACCCAATGGCTGGGCTCCACTGCAATGGTTAGCAATAAAAGGATTGAGAAATTATAAGATTGATGCGCTGGCAAGTGAAAGAAGCGAACGCTGGTTAAAACTGAATTCCAATGTTTATAACCGTACCTATAAAATGCTGGAAAAATATAATGTCGAAGATCTAAGTAAGGAAAGTGGCGGCGGAGAGTATCCTACCCAGGATGGTTTTGGCTGGACCAATGGGGTATTTCAGAAATTATCATCCGAAAAATAAACCGATAGAAAACTATAAGTTTCATAATGGAAAATTTAGAACTATACATTGAATATACCGCACGTTTTATTGAGTTAGGAGGGATATTAACCATTCTGGTTGGTACGATTATGTCTTTAGGTAAATTTCTGTTTTCCAGGCAAAAGGGAGGTAAGCGTTCTTACAGGCTTTTGCGGCAGGAATTAGGAAAAGGTATTCTCCTGGGGCTGGAAATCCTTGTAGCCGCAGATATTATCGCGACAGTGGTTACTGAGCCAACCATGGATAAAGTGCTTACCCTGGGTGTTATTGTAATTATAAGAACTTTTTTAAGCCTATCTATAGAACTCGAAATAGAAGGGCGGTTCCCCTGGCAGCGTACAGAAAGTGATAAAAGGCTGGACCAGGGCTCATGATCTAATAATATCACTTACAAAATAAGATAGTGCCTTTCCCACATTCACCGGATTTTGTTGATTAGGTGCTGCTTCACAAATATGAAAATAACAACAACGAGGATTTTTTGAAATCTGGTTAATAAATGATCTTACCTGATCTATAGTAAACCCTGAAGGTGATTGAGCGCTGCTGGGGAAATTGAGAATGGCGTCACAATCGAGTTCAAAGCCAAACTTGGTGTCATCTATTTCTGAAATAGCCTTCTTAAAGTGCTCACTTGTATTTTCAGGATCTATAATTAAGTCTTCCAGTAATCTGTAATGAAGATTTTCTGAAGCAGCCATTTTTTCAAAAATATATTCAGGGGTGTAATTTTTATGTAGTCCAAAAACTGAATATTTGTTTAAAGTCTGGTCTTCCAATGCATAGCTGAAGCCATTGCCACTATGCCTGTGCTCAAGTTGCCTCAGATCTGTATGGGCATCTATATTTATCACGTTTACAGGTTCTTTGAAAGCTTTGGCAGCACCATTGATATTCCCATAGGCA
>JBFGDP010000031.1:0-14149 GCA_041580575.1 Christiangramia sp. | reverse complement strand
TCAACAGGCTTATTGAGAACGATCTTAAAAAATTTAATGACGAAGATGTGCAGCTTATCTGGCAGATTGGAAAGCTTTACTATGACGAATATAAAAAATATGATTCGGTGAATGTAAGAGCCAAAGAATTCATCAATAGAATGGATTATGCTTATGCTGCGGCAGATGTGATCATTTCCAGGGCAGGAGCGGGAAGTGTTTCTGAGCTTTGTATCGTTGGGAAACCGGTCTTGTTTATACCATCACCTAATGTGGCAGAGAATCATCAGGCGAAAAATGCCCTTGCCGTCACAGATCATGATGCAGCTCTTATGATCACCGAGGATGAATTAACAGAACGGTTTGAGCCATGTTTTTTCAGTTTGTTGAAGGATGAACGCAGAATGCATCAGTTCGCCACCAATATAAAAAAACTGGCTTTACCAAATGCGACTTCAGATATCGTGGATGAAGTTGAAAAATTAATAAAAAAGAAGAATAATTAAGTGCAGGACCTTAATCACATATCACATTTTTACTTCATCGGTATCGGTGGGATAGGTATGAGTGCCCTGGCCAGATATTTTAAGGCAAAAGGCTGTTATGTGGCTGGTTATGATCGCACACAAACAGAGCTTACCGAGACGCTTCAGAAGGAGGGGATCGAGGTGAATTTTTCCGACGAAATTGAGGCAATTCCGGGTGATATTCTCAAAGATAAGCAACGAACCATTATTGTTTATACGCCTGCAGTGCCTAAAGATTTCAAACAATTTATTTATTTCAAAGAAGAAAATTTCGAGGTTGTAAAGAGAGCTCAACTGCTGGGAATGGTGACCAGGCAAAAATATTGTCTGGCAGTAGCCGGGACTCATGGAAAGACAACAACTACGGCTATATTAGGACATTTATTAAAGGAGACCGGAGCTAAAGTGACCGCATTTCTGGGAGGTATAAGTGAGGATATTCAGTCTAATTTGATCATGCAGGGTGACGAAGTGGTTGTGGTAGAGGCAGACGAGTTTGATCGATCATTTTTAAATCTATCTCCTAACCTCGCTGCGATCACCTCTATGGATGCAGATCATCTGGATATTTATGGTGATAAATTAGAACTTGAAAAGTCGTTCAGGGAATTCGCTGCAAAAATTCCGGTGAATGGTCGATTATTTATCAAAAATGGACTGGCACTGGATGGATCTACCGTAGGTATAAACGACAACAGTGATTTCTCTGCTCAAAATATCAGGATCGAAAACGGAAGCTATGTTTTCGATCTCAGAACTCCTAAAGAGACGATAAGAAATCTAAAATTTAATCTGCCAGGCAACCACAATTTGCTGAATGCTATAACAGCCCTGGCAATGGCGATCGAATATGGTTCCCCAACCCGAGATCTAACCAGGGCTTTATATAGTTTTAAGGGTGTTAAACGCAGGTTTAGTTATAAAATAAAAACGAATAATTTGGTGCTAATCGATGATTATGCTCATCACCCTACAGAGATCTCTGCAGTGCACCAGGCTGTTCGTGAAATGTACCCCAACAAAAAGGTTTTAGCGGTTTTTCAGCCCCACCTGTATAGCCGTACCCGCGACTTCGCTGAAGATTTCGCCTCAAGCCTGTCAGATTTTGACAAGGTCTTCCTGCTGGATATCTATCCGGCCAGGGAACTCCCCATTGAGGGTATATCTTCAGCCTGGTTGATGGACAAAATTTCGACTTCTGAAAAATTTCTTGTTCAGAAACAGGAATTAGTACAAAGGATCACTTCAGAAACTGCTGATGTCATAGTAATGATGGGGGCCGGGGATATTGGAGAAGAGGTAGATAAGGTTAAAAAAGCATTGTTGAATGAGGCATAGTTTAGGTTACATAAAAGCGATTGGATTAGTGCTACTTGTAGGCCTGTTATACGGATTTGCCGAAAAACGTCATAAAAGCCGTGTTATCAACGAGGTAGAGGTGCTTTTTACAAATTCTGAAAATCTCTATGTTACTGAGGAAGTGGTTAATAAATTGTTAATACAAAATAAAAAGGCTGTCTCGAGTATAGATAAAGAAACTTTAGATTTGAATAGGGTAGAATCCCTTTTGAATGAGCACGAAATGATAGAAAATGCAGAGGTTTATCTAACACTCGATGGTAAATTGAAAGCAGAAGTAAGTCAAAGAAAGCCAATTGGCAGAGTAGTGGGAAATTCTTCATTTTATCTTGATAAAAATGGCGAACTAATGCCACTTAGCCCATTCTATACGGCGAGAGTGCCATTAATGTTTGGTTTTGATGGTTCTAATGTTACTAAAGCTTATGCTATCGTGAACCATGTTAAGAATGATGAATTCTTAACCAGACATATTACAGGGATCCAAAGACTAAAAGGGGATAAATATATTCTGGAACTTAGGGAATTGGATTTTGAATTGTATTTCGGAGATTCCAGTGATGTGGCTCTGAAATTTAACAACTTCAAGGCCTTTTATAAAAAAGCACAAAAAGAAAATAAATTAGATACCTACAAAAAAGTGAACCTGCAATTTGGAGATCAGGTTGTATGCACGAAAAAATAGTTTATGGAACAAAACGATATTGCAGTAGGATTAGATATTGGAACAACCAAGATTGTGGCCATGATTGGGCGCAAAAATGAGTATGGTAAGGTGGAGATCGTGGGGATAGGTAAATCAAAATCCCTTGGTGTTCACAGAGGAGTAGTGAATAATATTACTCAAACCATCCAGTCTATCCAGCAGGCAATACAAGAAGCAGAGGCCGATAGCGGTTTGAAAATTAGTGAGGTGGTCGTTGGGATTGCCGGGCAACATATTAGAAGCCTTCAGCATAGCGATTATATTACCCGCCAGAACCCTGATGAAGTGATAGATGAAGATGATATTCATACGCTTTGCAACCAGGTGCACAAGTTGGTGATGTTACCCGGGGAGGAAATTATTCATGTGCTCCCCCAGGAATTTAAAGTTGATGGGCAGGCTGAAATCAAGGAACCTATAGGAATGTATGGTGGCCGGCTGGAAGCGAATTTCCATGTAGTTGTAGGTCAGGTTTCCTCGATCAGAAATATTGGCCGGTGCGTGAAAAGTGCAGGACTTGAACTTTCTGCAGTTACCCTGGAGCCATTAGCTTCAGCTAACGCGGTACTTAGTCAGGAGGAAAAAGAAGCCGGTGTAGCCCTTATCGATATTGGAGGTGGTACCACAGATCTGGCTATTTTCAAGGATGGGATCATACGCCATACGGCCGTGATACCTTTTGGAGGTAATGTGATCACAGAAGACATCAAGGAAGGTTGTTCGATCATTGAAAAACAGGCAGAACTTTTAAAAGTAAAATTCGGTTCGGCATGGCCTGGAGAGAATAAAGATAACGAGATCGTTTCTATCCCGGGATTAAGAGGAAGAGAGCCTAAAGAAATCACTTTAAAAAATCTTTCCAAGATCATAAATGCACGGGTGGTAGAGATCATAGATCAGATTTACCTGGAGATAAAGAATTACGGACATGATGAGCAAAAGAAAAAACTAATTGCAGGAATAGTACTTACCGGTGGTGGTGCGCAGTTAAAGCATCTTAAGCAAACTGTGGAATATATTACCGGGATGGATACCAGGATAGGATATCCGAATGAACATCTGGCCGGTACCACAGATTCAGAAACTACAAGTCCGGTATTTGCCACAGCAGTTGGTTTAGTGATGAACAGCCTGGAGCAGGGAAGTAGTCGCTTTCAGGAAGAAGTAGATCTTTCAGATAATCAAACAGTAGAAACAGCTGAAGATTATGAAGAAGGGGATACCCCAGTTAATAATCCAGAGGAAGAAGAGCAGACTTCAAAGAGAGTAGCACGTAAAAGCATCTTTGATAAGTGGGCAGAAAAATTCAAGGATTTTTTAGACAACGCAGAATAATTTGGATACAATACAACCAGTAAAACAGAGTTTATGAGCAGTACAGAATTTGGAGACATCTCATTCGATTTACCTAAAAATCAATCGAACGTCATCAAAGTGATAGGAGTAGGAGGTGGAGGAAGCAATGCCATCAACCATATGTTCCAGTTGGGAATTAAAGGGGTTGATTTCGTTGTTTGTAATACCGACTCCCAGGCACTTGAGAATAGTTCAGTTCCAAACAAGATTCAGTTAGGGGTAACTCTTACTGAAGGTTTAGGAGCTGGTGCAAATCCAGAGGTTGGAGAGAAAGCCGCTGTGGAAAGTTTTGAAGATATCAAGCAAATGTTGGACACCAACACGAAAATGGTATTCATTACAGCTGGAATGGGTGGAGGTACCGGAACGGGAGCAGCACCTATTATTGCCAAGCAGGCTAAGGAATTAGGGATTCTTACGGTTGGGATTGTAACAATTCCTTTCCAATTCGAGGGCCGGAACAGGAACGAACAGGCGCAATTAGGAGTGGAAAGGCTGAGAAGTCATGTAGATTCCCTGATTGTGATCAATAACAATAAACTTCGTGAAGTATATGGAAATCTAGGGTTTAAAGCCGGGTTCTCTAAAGCAGACGAAGTCCTTGCCACAGCTTCCAGAGGAATTGCTGAGGTAATTACTCATCACTACACACAGAATATTGACTTACGTGATGCTAAGACTGTATTGAGCAATTCTGGTACGGCTATTATGGGTTCTGCGCAGGCTTCCGGAGCTAGCAGGGCTACAGATGCGATCATGAAAGCTCTTGATTCACCATTATTGAACGACAATAAGATCACCGGTGCCAAAAACGTACTACTGCTCATTGTATCTGGTAACGAAGAGATCACTATTGATGAGATTGGTGAAATCAACGATCATATTCAGGCTGAAGCCGGTCATAGTGCGAACATCATTATGGGTGTTGGTGAGGACGAGGCTTTAGAAGACTCAATTGCTGTAACTATCATCGCTACTGGTTTCGATGTAGAGCAACAAAATGAGATCACTAATACCGAAACTAAAAAGATAATCCATACCCTGGAAGATGAACAAAAAGCTGAACAGGACCTTAGTGCCAAGAAAACTGCTCCAATATCCCAGGTAACTAATGCTCCTATAAGCGAGCCTACAGATAATTTATTGCAATTTGAAGAGGCTCCAAAAGATGAAAAGATCGTTCATACCTTAGATGAAACTGAAGAGGAAGTGGATGAGATCGGGAATATCCAGAAAAAGGTAGAAGATCCTTATAAGACGCCCGATTATGCCCGAAAACTAGACGTAGTCTATGAACAGGTAGATCCAGATGAATTCATCATTACCGATACTAATGCTCAGGTAAAAGCTATGGAGGTGAACGAGCCTGAAGAAGTGAAGGCTGAAAGCAAGGATCAATTCATGTTTACTTTTGATATGCCTGTAAAACAGGAAAAGGAAGAACAAAAATCTGCTCCTAAATCTGAAGAAATTACCAGGCATAGCCTGGAAGAAGAGGAGAAAGATACCAGGAATATCAAGGTTAATGAGGCCATAGAGATTGTGCCGGTGACTGAAAGTTCTGCGCAGGGTGTTAAAAGATATAGTCTTGATGACTATATGGAGATGGAAGAGAGCCTGGAAAGGTCTAAACCACCAAAGAAAGAGGAGCCTAAAGATGAGAGCATGGCCATCGAAAAGAAGACCATAGCACCATCTCCTCAAAGAGAGAATAAAGGTGATGACCACGATCCTTTTGATAACCCTATTTCTTCTGAAGTTGTTAGACAAAGAACAGCAGAAAGAAAGGCCAAAATGAAAGAATTCAATTATAAGTTCAGAACAGGGTCTGCCCAAATAGATGAGATCGAGAAACAGCCTGCTTATAAAAGGGCGGGAATAGAGTTAGATAACTCTAAACCGGGTGAAAGTAAACTATCCCGAATGAGCATAGACCAGGACGAGAATAACGATCTCCACTTCAGGAAAAACAACTCTTTTCTACATGATAATGTAGATTAATGTTCAACCTAGCCATAAAAAAAGCTGCCCATAGGCAGCTTTTTTTATTTCCTTTAATTATTAATTCTGACTTTGCATCTGAACTTCATCGGTATCTTTTCTGTATTTCAACATTGAAATTCCGGCGATAAAAAATACAAAACCCAGGATACTGAGTGCCCAGGGATTCAGCATCAGAGCGATACTTCCAAAAACTCCTAAAACGCCCATTACCAGTGCAACCGCACCTCCAATAAGCATAATCATTGCTATGATCTTGATCATTTTCTTAAATTATTGGTTATCAATTAAAATTAAATAAGAATTTCAAGATATACCTAATATTAACAAATATTTGGATTACTGGAGATACCTGCTAATCTAATTCCAATAGATCATAAAGTACTTGATCTTTGCGTCATCGGGTATTTGCGAGGCCATGATCTTACTGTCTGTGTCATATCTCAGGTTCGTGGGCAGCTGGTCTTTATCTATAGTGATATACGCATTGATCTCGTCTATAAATACGACCGCAGAATTAATCGTGTTTTCAATACGTGATATATTATAATTTTCCACAATATCCTTGAACGTACTTTTAATGGTTAGGCCGTCCTTGGTTTCATACCTGGCATCCAGGATTCTAATATAGCCAATTGTACTGGTAGAATCGAATTCCTGCAATGGTTCCAGGCTTAATAATGCTTCTCCATCCTGGCTAAAGATCTTGATCTCATCTGTAGATCTAAAATACTGGGGCCCACTGGTTTGCCGCACGATACTATCATTTTTAAATATGGAGTCTAATTGATTGATTTTAATTTCCTTCTTTAAGGGACCCACCTGTCTTGAGGTAATGAGATATGGATTCTCCTCGTCATTGTTACAGGAGCTTATACTTACACATAAACCAATAATTAGTAAGGCTTTTTTATAGATGTTTAATTGAGTGATATTTATTTTAAAAATTTATTTAAAATTCCCAGGACACCACGGATAAAGGTAGCACTGGTGAGTACTTTAATGATTGCGCCTTCGGTTCCAGAAGTTCGACGCCTTGATGATGATTTTGTTACTTCTTTTCTTTCATTTTTCGCCTTCTCTTTGGCATCGGTCTGCTCGGCAATTTCAATTTTCTTATTCAGAATCTCGTAGGCACTCTCACGGTCTATCTGCTCGTTATATTTAGAGACCAGGTTAGACTCATTGATAAGTATTTTTAGTTCCTTGTCTGTGAGTATATCCATTCTGCTCATCGGTGCTCTGAGCATGGTCGCTACCAATGGAGATGGTCTTCCTTTTTCATCTAATGCTGAGACCAGAGCTTCGCCTATACCTAACGCAGTTAGCATATTTTTGGTATCGTAAAAATCAGATTCAGGATAATTTTCTGCAGCTAACTTTATAGCCTTTCTGTCTTTTGCCGTGAAGGCCCTTAAGGCATGCTGAACTTTTAGCCCAAGTTGGCCAAGAACCTCTTCGGGTACATCAGCGGGATTCTGGGTTACAAAGTATAAGCCAACTCCTTTGGATCTTATCAATTTTACGATGCTTTCTATCTGGTCTAAAAGGGCATCAGAGGCTTCTTCAAAAATAAGATGAGCCTCATCAATGAACATGACCAATTCGGGTTTATCCATGTCTCCTTTTTCCGGAAATGTAGTGTAGATCTCCGCAAGCAGGCTAAGCATAAATGTTGAGAATAACTTTGGCCTGTCCTGGATGTCTGTTAACCTAAGTATATTTACATATCCCTTACCTTCCTCTGTTTTTCTCAACAGGTCGTTCACTTCAAAGGAACGTTCTCCGAAAAACAGGTCTGCTCCCTGTTGTTCCAGGGCCACAATTTTGCGAAGAATAGCACCGGTAGAGGCGGTAGATATTCTTCCATAATCTTTTTCAAACTCTTCCTTACCTTCATCTGTAGAATATTGAATGATCTTTTTAAGATCGTTCAGGTCCAAAAGCGGAAGCTTGTTGTCATCACAGTATTTAAAAACGATGGCGAGTATTCCTGTCTGGGTTGGGCTTAGATCAAGGATCCTGGATAACAGAACCGGCCCGAATTCACTCACCGGGGCTCTTAACCGTCGACCTTTTTGGTCAGAAAGGGTAAGTATTTCTGCAGGCGAATTTTTGGGGGTGAAAGGAAACTCCAGTTTACGGTGCCGCTCATCAATACATACAGCACCTTCAGACGCCTGGGCAATCCCGCTAAGATCTCCCTTAACATCCATTAATAATACCGGCACTCCTTTGTCTGAAAGATTTTCAGCAATGATCTGCAAGGTCTTTGATTTCCCGGTACCTGTGGCCCCGGCGATAAGACCGTGACGGTTCATCGTCTTTAAGGGAATTTTGACGGCTGCTTTAGCATGTACTTCGCCGTCCAGCATTCCGGCGCCCAAATAAATGAAATCACCTTTGGTTGTATATCCTTTCTGGATTTCTTCAACAAATTTTACGGTATTGTCCATTAGTGCTAAGTTATTATAAAATTGATAATTCAATACAGAATTCCTACGAGGTCCATGTAATTTGTATTGGCCTTTGATGGTTCAGTTTCCCGGTAGTCTTAATTTACTGCCGGAGATAACAGGCTGATGGTTCCATTGTTAGCATCCAGCCTTGCTTCGATTCCATTGGGAATGGTAACATTATCGCTAATATGACCAATCATAGCGCCTGTATAGGCTGGAATATTTAATGGTTTTATATAGTGGTCTATCACCTCTTCCAGGGTAAGCGAACCATATCCACTGCCTCCGGGCTCACAATCTGAGCATTTTCCAAAAACAAATCCACTAAGCTGTTCCAGTACGCCTCCAAGTTTTAACTGAGACATCATCCTGTCTACGGCATAAATTTTTTCACCAACTTCTTCAAGATATAGAATCTTCTGGCTCCAGTCTTTCGGGAAAAATTCAGACCCCATGATACCGGTTAATACAGAAAGGTTGCCACCTAGTAATTGACCCTGTGCCGTACCTTCTGTGATTACTCTGATCCTGTTCCTGGTTTGCACAAGTTCATCTGCAGACTTTGTCGGGTTTTTATACGTGACTGCCTTCTTTTCAAAGATCAATTTTTTTAAATGATCTGTGTTGTATCGATTCCAGTTGGAAATAGCTACCGGCCCATGAAATGTCACCAGGCCGGTTTTTTCGAAAATCGCTAAATGCAGTGCCGTGATATCACTGTAACCAATAAAGATCTTGGGATTGTTTTTAATAGCTTCATAGTCCAAAAGGTCCAGGATTCTCGCTGCTCCGGAACCTCCTCTCAAAGCTATAATGGCCTTCACAGAATCGTCCTGAAACATCTCATTGAGTTCGTCAGCTCTTTCTTTATCTGTTCCTGCCAGGTGGCCATATCTGTTACGGGTATGTTTTCCGAAAATTACTTTTAAACCCATGGCTTCAAAAGATTCTTTCGCAATTTGGTAAGGTTCAGATTCGAAGATTGCACTGGCAGGGCTAACAATGCCAATGGTATCTCCTGCTTTTAATCCCTGAGGAATAATAACGCCTTCCTGGGAATTGCTTTCTTTTTCCTTACTAAAACTAAATGGGTTAATGGGTAGCAGCATACCGCCAATCCCTATATTTTGAATGAATTTTCGCCTTTGCATTTCGATAAATGTTTTATTAATAGGTATCCCGGATATACTCAAAAATTTGCTTCATGCCTGCTATAAGATCGGAAGTTGGATTGGTGTAATTATTATTCATGAAGCTAAATATAAGAGTTCTTCCGGTTTTTGTGATCAGAAAGCCGCTAAGGCTGTGATTATTGCTCAGGGTTCCCGTCTTGGCATAAATATAGGATGTGTCTGCCTTGTATTCATTTTTAAGTGTTCCCGATTTGCCACCGGCGGGAAGTATGTACATTAATTTTTCCCGGGATATCTCTTTTTCGATCTTTAAGATGAGACTTACCATCATCCTGGGGGTGGCAAGATTATATCTTGAAAGGCCCGAGCCATCCACCCATCTAGGTTCAGCCGGTAGATCATTTAGGTGATGAGTCAGCATATGATCAATTGCTTTTGTTGTTTTTAAAGTATCAGAGATTTTGCCGGCTGCAAGCATTAATATTTGTTCCGCCAGGAAGTTGTCGCTTTCCTTCATCATGCGTTTATAAATACTATCAGTGGGAATGCTGAAGATCGTTTGATCAAGTTTCAACTTAGATGGATTGCCGGGATATATGGATACCGGTTTTTTTAATGTGTCGGTCAGCAATTTGGGGATAAGCCCCTTGGTAAACCTAATGGGGATATATTGGTTAAAATCTTTTTCCCGCGGTAAAATGGTATATGACATCTTATTAGAGCCTAACTCCCTGCGAACATATTTATAGTTATGGGAATTAGAAGGAGATGTCTTTATAGAATCCTGAAATATCCCGGGGTTTACTGAAGCAATCCCGGATTGCCTGTCAATATGGATCTTTAGAAGATTACCATATATGGGCAGGTCTGTTTTTTCAGCTGAATAGTAAGAGTTGTAATCGTCCCAGGCCCAACCTGGCCCCAGGGGTTTTTCCCCGTCTGAATTTTGAATATAGAAAAGTTTAAGATGATTGTCTTTCAAAAAGTTATATACTTTCGATCCCGGCAGTGTGGGATTTAAAAATGATGGATCACCTGTTCCTTTGAATATAAGGCTATCCCCTTTTATGGTGTACTTTAAAGCAGGGACAGAATCTCCCAGAATTTTTAATCCGGTATAAAGCGTGAATAATTTGATGTTAGAGGCAGGTATGAAGAATTTATCTGCATTATAGGTATAGATCAGTTCTTTTGAAGCAGGGTCATAAAGGGCAAAGCCTGCTAAACCTGTGGAGAATTCTGGTGATCCCGAAAAATTCCCGTCTAATTCTCTAGCTATTTTCCTGGTAGGTGAGCAGGAAATAAATAATATCAGGCTACCTATAAATAATAGGCGGTTAGAGATAATCAAAATCTCCCGTCTCATTCTATAATTGAAGAACAAAGAGAAAAGAATATGGAAAGGGTTAGGGAACAATAAAGCTTAATTAGGTTTTAACTTTCTATAAAAATAGCCATTTTTATGAGTATTCAAATTTTGCCCCGAAAGTATATATAAAAATGTCTTTTTACTGTAAGAGCCTAATCATAATCCTAAATTAGTTTGAAATTAATAAGCACCTATTTTATGAAGTAAGTGAGCCAGGAAACTTATATCAACCGTTTTAGAAATTGTTAATACAGGAGTACCTTTATATAAAGTATTCTCAATATATAAAATGTTATAGTTTACTTATCTTTGCAGGCTATGATTTCAGAAGATACAAGAGAATTGGTGGAAAGAGGGATAATGCTTCCTCTCATGGAGGAATTTTATACCATTCAGGGAGAAGGGTATCATAAGGGTACTGCTGCTTATTTTATACGAATAGGTGGCTGTGATGTAGGATGTCACTGGTGTGATGTTAAAGAAAGCTGGGATGCAGAAATACATCCACCTACGCATATAGGTAAAATCGTGGAGAAAGCCACAAAATACAGTAATACTATCGTAATTACCGGTGGCGAGCCGCTAACCTGGGATATGACTGAATTGACGGGAAATCTCAAAAATAAGGGGTGTGATGTGCATATAGAAACATCAGGAGCCTATGATCTTACCGGAACCTGGGATTGGATCTGTCTATCCCCGAAAAAAATAAAACTGCCAAAACCTGAAATTTATCCCCTGGCCAATGAGTTGAAAGTGATCGTTTTTAATAAACATGACCTTAAATTCGCTGAGGAACAGGCGGCCCGGGTGAGCAAAGACTGTATCCTTTATTTACAACCCGAGTGGAGTAATCGTGATAAAGTGATTCCTATGATCGTAGATTACGTAATGGAAAACCCTAAATGGAAGGTTTCCCTGCAAACGCACAAATATTTAAATATTCCATAATTAGAAAAAACGCCCTTAAAGGGCGTTTTTGGATTTATTCGCAGAATAGGTCTATTTTACTCTTTCGAATGGAACTTTTACATAACTATCATCCCATCCAATTAGCAGATCTGCTCCTTTATTTGATTCCTGAAATGCCATAGATAAAGATTCGATCGTATTAGGCGCTTTTCTAACCGGTACGTTAATCCTTACCTTATCCTCCTTGGAGCTATATTCATAGGCGCCCCAGGTATTAGTCCTGTTATTTAAAATAACTGTCCATTCTTTTTCTCCGGGAATGGTATATAGCGTATAAGTCCCTGCCTTAACCGTCGCATCGGCAACCTTCATATCCTGGTATAAGGTAAGTTCTGTGGCTTCATTAGCGCCTGTTCTCCAAACCTCTCCAAAAGGTATTAATTTCCCGAATATCTCTCGGTTACGTTTCTGCGGGCGGCTGTAGATCACCCTTGCTACAGCTGCATCATTTTTATCTCTGTATAAGGCCAGATCCATTGGGCTGGCATCCATTTTTGAGAATTTTAATTCTTCTTTAGAGTAATTAACCTTGTCTTCCTCCTGGGCATTCACAGGATTGGAAATAAATAAACAAATAGCACTAAAGCCACCTATAATAAGCTTTTTCATGTCTTTTCTATATTGATTAATAATTTTAATAAAGATAATTCAAGCTACCTGCTGGGGTTGTTAAAAAATAATAAAGTTGCTGTTAAAGTTTGCGGAGTTTTATGATTGAAAGATAATCGAGTAAAATTGATACAGAGTAATTACATATGGGATTGATTAATAAGATTTTTATTTACAATAGTAAGTCAAAAGACTTTAAATGTTTTATTAAAAGTAGTATAACCACATATTTGTATTGTAATTATAAATAATATAAGTCATGTGTGGAATTTTAGCAGTTATCGGTAAGGACATTGAAGCAGCAAAAATAAGCAGCCTATCAAAAAGAATGTCCCACAGAGGTCCCGATGAAAGCGGATTGAAAATTACTGAGGAAGGATATGTGTTATCGCATGAGCGTCTTTCTATTGTAGATCTAACAACCGGAATTCAACCCATTCAGGGAACCCGTTCAGCATGGATGGTTCACAATGGGGAGATCTATAACCACATGGCTTTAAGAAATAACGAATTAAAAGATCACTCTTTCAGAACTACGGGAGATTCTGAAGTTATAGTGCATCTGTATGAAAAGTACGGGTATGATTTCGTGGATATGCTAGATGGAGTGTTTTCCTTTGTAGTGATAGATGGTGATGATTTTATAGTTGGTAGAGATCCAATAGGTGTGAAGCCGCTTTATTATGGTACAGATGAGACGGGAGCTATGTGGTTTGCCAGCGAAATGAAGGCTCTGGCCGATCATTGTGTTGAATTTTCAGCCTTTCCCCCGGGACATTATTACACTCCAAAAACAGGTTTTGTAAGATTTTATAAGCCAGATTGGTTTGATTCTGATAAAGCAGTGCAACCGGCAGATTTAGGTAAGTTAAGAGAGAGTTTGATCCAGGCGACCAAAAAAAGATTAATGGCAGATGTTCCATTAGGAGTTTTATTAAGTGGCGGGTTAGATTCCTCACTAACCTCTTCTATTGCCGCTAGATTAATGAAAGATAGCGGACAAAAACTGCATTCTTTTTCCATAGGACTTGATGGAGATGCTCCAGATCTTGTTGCTGCCAGAAAAGTTGCTGAATTTTTAGGTACTGAGCATCATGAAATTCACTTTACAGTTGAGGAAGGGATTGAAATATTAAGCAAACTGGTATGGCATTTGGAAACTTATGATGTGACTTCCATAAGAGCAAGTACACCAATGTATTTCCTGTCTAAAGCGATCGCAGATAAAGGAGTTAAAGTGGTGCTCTCTGGAGAAGGGGCAGATGAGATCTTTGGAGGGTACCTTTATTTTAAAAATGCACCTTCATCTGATGAATTTCAGAAGGAAACTATCCGAAGAGTTCAACTACTGGCGACTGCAGATTGTCTTAGAGCTGATAAATCTACCATGGCTCATGGTCTGGAGGCAAGGGTGCCGTTCCTTGATAAGGCATTCTTAAAAACAGCCATGGAGATGGTGCCAGAAGAGAAGATGGCTGCGACCTACGGTGGAGTTGAAAAATATATACTTAGAAAGGCATTCGATACACCAGATCAACCATTTTTGCCAGAAGAGGTGCTATGGCGGCAGAAGGAGCAATTCAGCGACGGTGTAGGATACAACTGGATAGATCAGCTCATTGAATATGCTTCAAGGCAGGTAAGTGATGTGCAAATGGAGACGGCCGCTTTGAAATACC
>JBFGDP010000030.1:0-14478 GCA_041580575.1 Christiangramia sp. | reverse complement strand
TTGATCAATCACTTTTTGATCAATAACAACTGGCACCTGGTAGATCTACCCGGTTACGGTTATGCCCAGGTCTCGAAATCTACCAAGCGGGTATTTCAAAAATTCATAACCGCATATTTTGAAAAGAGAGAACAGATGATCTGTGCTTTTGTCCTGATCGATTCAAGGCATAAACCACAGCCTATAGATATGGAGTTCATGAAATGGCTGGGTGAAAATAATGTACCCTTCTGTATTATTTTTACCAAGGCTGATAAACTAAAGCCTAAAAACCTGGAAGAGAATATTGAGAACTACAAAGCCGAGATGTTGGAAACCTGGGAAGAAATGCCAGAATATTTTATCACGTCTGCGACCACAAAACTTGGCCACGACCAGGTTTTGGATTATATCGAGCAGGTGAACGAGCAATTGCGAAAATCTTAATAGAGCTCGATTTTTTTCCTGATTACATCCATTAATACCTTTATGCTGCTAATCTCCTGCAGCTCATCATTTGCTATAAAAACTTCCAGGCCTAATTCAGTTTGGGCAAGCACTACCGGAAACTCAAATTTATGACCGAATTTGGATGCATAAAGTTTCAAGAATTCATCCTTATGCATAAAATCTGTATCGACTTCGAGATTCTCCCGGAATTCTTTCCAGTTGTTCTTTTCACCAAAACTTCCAAAAGTTAATTCGCATAATTTACAGGAATAGGTTGATGGACTAACCAATTTATGCAGCGAATCCATCAACGCATTCAACTTACCAGATTCGGCATTATATATAAAGATCAGCTTATTCAATTAGCTCTTCTTGATCTCGGTTTTTTCTGCGAAATAATCACAGAAATCTTTCATAGTATCACGCATTTTATCATCCTGAGTAGCTCTGTAGTAAGTGTCACTCATAGAAACAAGGGTTTGATGAAAGAATTTCTTCATCTCGTCTACAGGCATCTCCTTGGTCCAAAGATCTATCCTCAGGGTTTCCTGGGTTTTACTGTCCCATACAGACAGCATCATAGCCTTGGCATCTTCCTTATAAACATTCCCGTCTTCAGCACTCCAGGTGATACTTTCCGGAACATGATTCTCATCGGTTACAACCTCTATATTTATTTCAGATTTTTTAAATTGAGACATTATTTCTTAGGTTTATAGTTCGCTTTGTTAAAAATTTCTTCGGCTGAAGTATTCAGCATATTCTTTATGGAGACATCATTTCTTTCCATATAAGCCCTGATGATGTTCCAGCCAATATACTGGCCAAGTTTTGCAGGAGACTCTGCATCAAGTTCCAGGTAGAATTTTGAAAAAGGTGCGGGATAGAGGAACCTTGAATACAGCTGGGAATCTGTATCGAAAATAAGCTCGTTCTCCACGAAATACCTCCAGATCTGATCTTCATTCGCTTTAGCCCACTGCAATTCGTCTTCAGAATAACCTATTTTTACAGCATCATTTTTAAACGGAATGAACTTATCTTTCAGATAAAGTAATTTACCGTAATAAAGCATATGAGCAAGAAAAGTTCTTGAGTCTGGCTGCGGAACATATCTTTCGGCGATCTCTGAGGCCGCATCTGCTACAATTTGTTCCTTATTAAAATTCTTCTTCAAAAATTCCTGAATTCCTATATAGAACTTATGGTCTTCGCCCAGGTACGTATCAAGAGACACAAATAAGTAGTCACCGGTATATAGGGTCTTATTTTTATAATCTACCTCTGAAGTAACCGTGATCACATCGGGGACCTGGAATTCAGGGAAATAATACTTTACATGCTGGAACAATCTATGCAACTCATCTTCCTGGGTTAAAAAATCTGGAAATACCTTTTGCACCTCGATTTCGATTTCTGACTGAATACTGTCATTTAATTTTTGAACCCAGACACTGTCAGGAAATTGCTCGGGAAATAGAAAAGGATATGCCTGTTTTAATTGAGGCAGGGATTCTTCAGTAGCCGAAGCGAACTTTTCATCAAATCTTAGCACGCTAAAATCGGCTTGAATCTTTTCGATCTCAGCTTCAGTTTTAGATTGTTTTTTGCAGGAAAACAGGCTTAGCAGCAGTATTAAAAATCCTAAGTTCTTCAGCATAGCTTTCTATTATGAAGGCTTTAACGCCTGGGCCTTTTAAAAATTGGCATTAAGTATTAGATTTGTGGGGCAAAGGTATTACTTACAAACTTAATCACCCAATATTATGCAGATCGAAAAAGTGGCAGACCACATCATAAACTGGCTAAAAGATTATGCTACTAAATCTAATATGAATGGTTTTGTAGTAGGGGTTAGTGGAGGAATCGATTCTGCAGTCACATCCACTTTATGTGCAAAAACCGGGATGCCAACCTTATGCCTGGAAATGCCTATTCATCAAGATAAAAGTCAGATATCAAGAGCGCGAAAGCATATCGAGGAGCTACAGCATAATTTTGCAAATGTGAGCAGCCTGGAGGTGAACCTCACCCCAGTCTTTGAGCAATTTAAAAATGCTATGCCGCAACATCGAAAAACCGATACGCTGGATCTTTCTCTTGCAAATTCCAGAGCAAGGTTGAGGATGAGCACCCTGTATTATTTCGCAGGACTTCACAAGTACCTGGTTGCCGGCACCGGAAATAAAGTAGAAGATTTTGGGGTTGGTTTTTATACAAAATATGGTGATGGCGGGGTTGACTTAAGCCCAATTGCAGATCTTTTGAAAAGCGAGGTATATGCACTTGGGAAATACCTTAATATAATCGATGAAATTATGACGGCAGCTCCTACAGATGGATTGTTTGGTGACAGCCGCAGCGATGAAGACCAGTTAGGTGCTTCCTATGATGAACTGGAATGGGCGATGAAAAAGATGGAAAATGGCAAAGACGCTGAGGATTTTGAAGGAAGAGAAAGAGAAGTTTTCAATATTTACAGCAGGCTCAATAAAGCCAATCAACATAAGATGGTTCCGATACCGGTTTGCAACATACCCTTTCATCTAAGGAATTAGACATCTTGTCGAATATATTTACCACTTTGTCTTTATAAAACGTCAAAGCCTTATTTTAGGTTAACGAAAGCAAAATCAACGAGTTACCCCCGGACTTGTTTTAACTTAAAATCATGTATCGAGTTTTAATCGCAGACCACCACCCCATCATTTTAGAAGGTGTGAAATGCATACTTCAGAACAATCCGGCGCTTCAGGTAATTGGAAGGGTTGGAAGTGGAGCACAGCTTTTCAACCAATTAGAAAAGGATACACCAGATGTTCTTATTGTTGAACTGGATCTTCCACAAATAAATGGTATTAATGCCATTAGAAGGATTAAACAGGAATATCCCGAGGTCAAAACCCTGATTTTCAGTTCGCATCCAGAAGAAATGTACGCTCTAAGCGCCATAAAAGCGGGTGCAGCCGGGTATATTTCTAAACATACAGACAACGAAACTCTTGAGAAAGCAATCTACCAGGTTGCGCGGGGAGGAATTTACCTTAACCGCAAAATCACTGAGAAGTTAAATTCCGGAATCTCGAGAGGTAAGAGTTTAATTACAAAGTTTAAAAAGCTGTCTACCAGGGAAACTGAAGTCCTAAATTTACTTTCTTCAGGCAAGAGGAATAAGGATATCGCCGAGGCCCTGGACATCAATGAAAAAACAGTTAGCACCTACAAAACACGGTTGCTCAAAAAATTGAAAGTAGATAATGTAGCTGATCTTATTACCCAATCCAGGCTGCTCCAGTTAAATACTACATAACTCTGCCAAGTCTGTCTGATAGAATCGTACTCAGGCTGGTATAGCTCATAATTTCCTGGATCATTTCGGTTCTGTTCTCTTCAGAATCTATTTCTTTTATGTCCTGAACTAATTCATTGATCTTTCTACCAACCAGATATCTTCGCAGGGATAAAATTGTTTGGGTGACATATTGAGAAATTCCCTGTTCTTTTTTCTTCACCGGTATATCATGTCTACCCCAATCATGGAGTTCATACTGCTCCTCCTCCATCAAAATATCTGTGAGTTTCACCGCCTGGGATTTTTCCAGATCATTGATGATCATTTCTACTCCAAATTCATCTTCACTATTAAGCTTATCGATGAGTAATTGAAATAGCTCCTTGAAATCTTTGTTTGTAAATTCTATCTCATCTTCCTGGAGATCCAGAAAGATCTTTTCGAAAACCTTTGCCTGTTGTACTACAGATTCATATACCATTTCTCCCTGCTCATTCTGTTTTAAAAGGACATCTTGAAATTCAGCTTCCTTTTTACCATATAGCACCAACAGGCTAATAATCTTTCGTTCCAATTCGTATAACTGGTCAACTTTTGTCTTGGGAGCTTCTTTCTCCTTGACCACCTCCATCTTTCTTTTCTGTGCCTGTCCGGTGGCCTTTGGATCTTTATTTTCTATCTGGGCCAGGGTAGCATATAACACATCTTCATTAATATCCATGATCCTGGAACATTCCTGCAAATACACCTCACGCTGAATATTATCTGGAATCTTGGAAATGCTATTCACCATATCCCTGATTAATCCTGCTTTTTTAACCGGGTCATTCTTGGCCTCATCCATTAACAATGAAGCCTTGTAGGTTATGAAATCGTAAGAATTCTCATTAAGGTATTCCCTGAGTTCTTCGTCTGAATTTGCCCGCGCGAAACTATCCGGATCCTCGCCTTCAGGAAAAGGACAAACCTTTACATTCATTCCCTGTTCGAGAATGAGATCTATCCCTCGTAAAGAAGCCCTGGTACCAGCTGCATCCCCGTCAAAAAGGACCGTAATATTTTTGGTGAGCCGGTTTATCAGTCGAATTTGTTCGGGTGTAAGCGCAGTTCCGGAAGAAGAGACCGTATTCTCGATTCCGCTTTGATGAAATTGGATCACATCTGTATAACCTTCTACCAGGTAACAGTTGTCTTCTTTAGCAATAGCTTGCTTGGCATAATATATACCGTAAAGAACTTTACTTTTATGGTATATATCGCTCTCGGGAGAATTCAGGTATTTCGCCGCTTTCTTGGTGTTCGAAAGAATTCTTCCTCCAAAACCCAATACCCGGCCAGACATGGAATGTATAGGGAACATGACCCTCCCTTTAAACCTGTCGAACCTCTTATTTTCTTTTACTATGGTAAGTCCTGTCTTCTCGAGATATTCCAGTTTATAGCCGTCATCCAGAGCAGTTTTTGTAAAAACCTCCCAATCATCTGGAGAATAACCAAGATCGAATTTTTTTATAGTTTCTGCCGTGAAGCCTCTTTCCTTAAAGTAACTTAAACCTATGGCCTGACCTTCATCAGAATGGTGCATACGCTTCTGAAAAAACTCATTTGCGTATTCTGAAACCAGGTACATACTTTCCCGTTCATTCGCCTGTTCCTTCTGCTCATCACTTTGCTGGGTCTCCTCTACCTCGATCCCATATTTTTTTGCAATATATTTGATAGCCTCCGGATAGGTGAAATGCTCATGCTCCATCAAAAAAGCCACAACATTCCCCCCTTTCCCGCTACTAAAATCCTTCCATATCTGTTTTACAGGGGACACCATGAAACTAGGACTACGTTCATCGGTGAAGGGACTAAGCCCCTTGAGGTTACTACCCGATCTTTTTAGCTGTACAAAATCGCCAACAACCTCCTCTACCCGGGCGGTTTCAAAAACATTATCGATAGTAGCTTTTGAGATCAATGGAAAAAAGTTTCTTTATTAGGGATCTTGAAATTAAGCAAAAAATTAAGGGCTCCAAAAATATAAATTATTATTTCTGAAGCCCACATAATTCTAAACAATATTGGCTAATCTACATCAAAACGAAGTCCTACTGAAAAATTATGTAGCTCAGGATTTGGATCTTTAAAGATCGGATTCAAGTCATACTTGGCATAGAGGGTGGCCCAGCCCCAACCGAGATAACCACTTAGACCATAGACAAAATCGTTGGTGTTATAATTTGCTTTCAACTTATCTTTCTGCTTATCCCCGTCAACTTCATATTTTAACTTCTGGCGTTCACCTATATTAAATCCAGCAAATCCTCCCAGGCCAATTTTAAATTTATCTTTGGTTGAATATCTTACATAATTCTCACTTTCGGTCTTAGCCGAGGGTCCAAATTCAAAATGTAAAGGTGCAACCAGTTTATCCATTCTAAATTTTGACTTATCCAGATCAAACTCGAACTCTTCTAAAGTTGTCTGCCCACCTTCCTGTGTAAAATATCGATTATCGGTAGGTTTCAAGCCGTCGAACATGAAAGAAAAACCATATTTTATGCGCAACCAGTTAGAATTGTCAAACACTCTTGTTTTCCAGGCCCAGCCAATTTCAAAAAATCTGCTTCCTCCAATTTTAAAATCTGAATCATTCAGAGACTGTCCTTCTTCCAGAGCATTATTAAATCCTGCAGCAATCACCATATCACTTGTAGTTCGCTTATCATATTTTCTCTCTTTTTCTTCATTCACCTTCACTGTAATAACCTTCCCACCATCACCAATAGCTATATAACCCCGGTCATCCTCGTTACGTTCTTCAAACTCATATTTATTTTCCATGATAGCGATCCGGTTTTCAATATTTTTAGCATGAAATTCTGCCGCGTCTTTTTTCAAGATATCTGCCTGCTCTATGGTGATCTCTCCACTTTCCAGTTGTGCGTTTATCTGCTCTACTTTTTTCTTAAGCTTCTCTTTTTCACTATTAACGATCTCATCTTTCCTGGATTGCAAGATCTCCTCCTTAGTCCTTTCTTTTACTTCCTGGCAATATGAATAATTCGTTGAAAAAGTGAATAATACAAGGACGAAATAAATAAAGATAGTTTTCATAAGATTGATTTTTAAAAAGTTGTTCCTCAAATTCAGACAAAAGTCTTCCTCATCAGAAATTGATTGATGAATGACCCTTTGGGGATTATTATTAATTAAATTGAATTATTCTTTGCTAATCGTTTCTGGTAGCCACCGCTGTTTTTGCTTTTAAGAACTCCTCTTTAAGAAAATCCAAAACTTCTTTCCTGAAAGATTGATCTACCTCATATTCCACATCAGCCAGAAGTGCATCAGCCGTTAGTGTATTTGTGTTGTTGATATTTTTATCGCTACTAATTTCTTTGGCCGCCTGCGCCAGTAAAGCATCAACCTCGGCTGCAGTATATTCATCACCTTCCGTATTTGCAATGGTAAGCTTTGTAAGTACTTCCTGAATTTTAGCCTGCACTAGATCAGGCCTGGAATCAGCCACAGTAATTTCATTAATAACAGTAGGCACTAAAATTTCTCTGGATTTATCTGTTCTTGGTGCAGGACTTTCAGATGGAGGGAGCTTGCTGTTCCCGGCCACCACATTTCCAGATATATCAGATTTTGTAGTCCCTGCGTTAGATTTAACGATCGCGGGATCCTTTTTCCCGTTGCCGTCCTCTACCGCAACCCTCACCGGTTGATCTTCAGCGGTATTCCTCTGTAATTTCTTTATTAAATTTTCAGATGGAGATTCTACCACAGGTATAGAATTTTGGTCTTGTTGACCTACAAAAAGTATGCTTGCGATAAGAATGATCACTACTGCCGCTGCAGTAGAAATCCACCATTTACCGACTGAACTTTTTTTAGAGCTGTCCAACCTGGAATTCAATTTATCCCAACTACCAGCCGATGGCTGAATTTCCCTTACCTCCAGCTTTTCTTTAATATGTTCTTCAAATTTAATTGACGCCATAGCTCGATGAATTATTCGTTTTTAATTTTTCCTGTAGCATCTTACGTGCTTTAAATAGCTGGGATTTCGATGTTCCCTCAGTGATCTCCAGCATTTCTGCAATTTCTGAATGTTTATACCCTTCTACTGCATACATTATAAAGACCATTTTATATCCTTCCGGTAAGCTATCTATCACCTGCTGAATTTCAGCAACATCCATTTCAGAATTGATATTATTATAAACCTCTTCGGTTTCATGCCCCAGATCATCCCGGAACTGTAGAGATTTATGCTGTCTTAAAAATGATATCGACTCCCTCACCATGATCCTTCGAACCCAACCTTCAAAGCTGCCCTCATCTTTAAAGTCCCGCAAATACTTGAAGACCTTAAAAAAACCATTTAGCATTACCTCCTCTGCATGATGTATATCCCTGATATATTGCCGGCAGATACTTAACATTTTTGGCGAATGCATTTCGTACAGCTTTTGCTGGGCATCCCGGCTACCGGCAGACGCCCTTTGTATCAAAGAGGTTTCATTCTTAAAAAGCTGTATTACTTTTACCATTTTCAAAAGGTCTTCTATTTATATAGACGTATGAAAGTTACAAAAGGTTGCCTGAGGTTTTATCATTTTTAATTTTTTTCGGTTTCGCCACTCAAAATCATATCTCGTATCTTTGCCACAATATTGATTTTATGGCAGAAGAAGTTCGAATAAATAAGTATCTAAGTCAGTTAGGCTATTGTTCCAGGCGGGAAGCAGATAAATTAATCGATCAGGGAAGAATCACTATCAACGACAAGGTTCCAGAAATGGGAACTAAAGTAACTCCGGGAGACCTGGTGAAGGTAGATGGCGAACCTGTATCTAAGGAAGAACTAAAGGAACCTAATGTATATATTGCCTTCAACAAACCGGTAGGAATAGTTTGCACCACAGATACAAGAGTTGAAAAAGACAATATCATAGATTACATCAATTATCCAAAAAGGATCTTTCCTATCGGGCGTCTGGATAAACCAAGTGAGGGGTTAATTTTCCTCACTAATGATGGTGATATTGTAAATAAAATTCTTCGGGCAAGAAATAATCACGAGAAAGAATATGTAGTTTCAGTTAATAAACCCATCACCAACGATTTTATAAAAAAAATGTCTTCAGGTGTTCCTATTCTGGATACTGTTACCAGAGAATGCGAGGTAGAAAAACTTGGCAAACACACCTTCAGGATCATTTTAACCCAGGGCTTGAACCGCCAGATTCGCAGAATGTGTGAATTTTTAGGCTACGAGGTTACCTCACTCAAGCGAGTTCGAATTATGAATGTGATACTCGATATCCCGGTTGGCGAATGGCGTGATCTAACGAGTGAAGAATTAAATACTATAAATAATCTTCTCGGAGAATCTACAAAAACCGAAGAAGGTTCAATTTTTAAATCTACCCCTAAAACTGGAAAAGAAAGAGCCAGGAGACCACGAAAACCCAAATCTTAACAGAGAATTAGCTCAGCTATTAATTATTCTTAACCGGGTTCTTGTTAATTTTAGAATTCCTGATTTATAGGGCATTTATTTTATATTTAGTATTACTAGAATTAACAGTTTATGAAGATCCAACCATTTCACCTGGCCATTCCGGTATCGAACCTCGAAGCATGCCGCAAATTCTATAAGGAAACCCTGGGTTGCGGAGAAGGCAGAAGCAGTGACCATTGGGTAGATTTCAATTTTTTTGGACACCAGTTAGTGATCCATTATCAGGATCCAAAAGAAACCAATAACGCAACATCTAATCCAGTAGATGGGAAAGAAGTTCCCGTACCTCATTTTGGGGTGGTCCTGCAATGGGAAGTTTTCCATGAATTCGCCCGCTTATTAAAAAGTAAGGATATAGATTTTATTATAGAACCATATATAAGATTCCAGGGCAAACCCGGTGAGCAGGCAACAATGTTCTTTAAGGACCCATCTGGAAATGCACTGGAATTCAAAGCGTTTAAAAATATGGATCAGCTTTTTGCCACCTAAACAGTTATAACCAGCCTAACCAAATGAATAGACTTAAACCGTCTTTAGTTCGACAGATCTTTGTACTGTTACTAATACTATTTTTAACGGTATTAATCGTTATGGAGGTTATACCATATCTCTCCGGGATTCTGGGAGCAATAACTCTTTATGTTATACTTAAAGGCTGGATGAAATCATTGGTAAACCGAGGCTGGAAACCCCATTTCGCTGCCGCTTTATTAATGGCCGGTTCGTTTGTGGGAATTTTAATTCCCGTTACGCTAATCGCCATTATGTTAACCTCAAAAATAGGGAAAGCGGTCGCTAATTCAGAAAGGGTTCTTAGTGCTCTTAAATCTCAACTAAATAATATAGAATCTCACCTGGGCTATAACCTAAGTTCAAATATAGATACCACCTCTGTCACCAACTGGGTATCTGCCAATCTTCAAAATCTTGCCGGGGGCACATTTAATGCTTTCATAGCAATTGGTATCATGTACTTTATGCTCTATTACATGCTTACTAATAGAGAGTCTATGCGGGAATCTATCATCACCTACATTCCTTTGGGAAAAGATAACCTCAAGATCATTGGAGAAGAGAGCAATCAATTGGTGAAATCCAATGCGCTTGGAATTCCGCTGGTAGCCCTGGTACAAGGTATAATAGCCCTAATAGGATTTTTGATCTTTGGAGTGCCAGACCCATTCTTCTGGTTCGTTATCACTGCAATAGGATCTATGATACCATTTATTGGTACAGCGATAGGTATTATCCCGGCTACCATTTTACTCTTTTCGCAAGGAAACGACGTCCAGGCAATCGCATTACTTATTTACGGGTTCGTGGTGGTTGGCTCTACAGATAATATCATACGTTTATATGTATTGGAAAAGCTGGCCAGTGTACATCCTTTGATCACCTTATTCGGGGTGATCGTGGGAGTACCATTATTTGGCTTTATAGGCTTGATCTTCGGGCCCCTGCTGATCTCACTATTCCTGCTAATACTGAAGATTTATAAGAAAGAATACGGAAATTCACAACAAAGATTATAATTAAAAAACAAAGGATATGTTCGGAAAATGGAAAAAAGAAGTAGATGAAGATTTTGTAAAAACTGAAATTACAAAGATCGATGAAGATGATGTCACTATCGCGATGGACAGCCGGGAAGAAATAGATGAAAAAATCAATAGTTCCGGTCTGCTTAAAAAGTACAGCGAATTAGGAAAAGTAATGTATGGAATGATGAAAGACTACCGGAAAGGAATTTATACTAAAGTTCCCTGGTTCACAATTGCAACGATCGCATTCGCGTTTCTGTACATACTCAATCCTTTTGATATCATTCCAGATTTTATTCCCGGGCTTGGATATATAGATGATCTGGGAGTACTCACCTTCGGCCTCAGGTTCATTGAATCTGATCTTCATAATTACCTGGACTGGAAACTAGAACATCAGCAGGCATAAAAAAAGAGGGAAAATATTCCCTCTTTTTTTAATTATTTCTGGCATCCACTGCTCTTTTCTTATGTCTTTCTCTCGCCAGTAGAGTATTTTTAAGCAGCATAGACACTGTCATTGGTCCCACACCTCCGGGAACCGGAGTGATATACGAGGCCCGTTTGCTTACATTCTCAAAATCCACATCACCTTTGATGATATATCCCCGCTCTGCATTGTCATCTGGTACACGGGTAATTCCTACATCGATTATTACCGCATCATCCTTGATCATTTCACCCTTTAGGAAATCTGGAATACCCACAGCTATAATTATAATATCTGCCTGTGAAGTTACCTGAGTAATATTTTTAGTAAATTCATGCGTAAGCGTTACCGTAGAGTTTCCGGGGAAACCACTTCTGCCCATCAATATACTCATGGGACGACCCACTATATAACTTCGGCCAATAACCACGGTATGTTTTCCTTTGGTAGGGATATCATAACGCTCTAAAAGCTCCAGGATACCAAATGGGGTAGCCGGTATAAAACTCGTCATATCCAAAGCCATTTTACCAAAGTTAGTAGGATGAAATCCATCCACATCCTTGTCTGGATCTACAGCATTCAATACTTTTTGAGTGTCTATTTGAGGTGGCAACGGTAATTGCACAATAAAGCCATCTATTTCATCATTCTGGTTAAGTTCTTCTATCTTATCCAGCAATTCCAGTTCACTTACCGTGTTAGGGAGCCTGAACAGCGAAGATTCAAATCCCACTCTTTCACAGGCCTTTACTTTACTGTTTACGTAGGTCATACTCGCTCCATCTTTCCCTACAATGATAGCTGCAAGATGAGGAACTTTTTCTCCACGTTTTTTGATTTTGGTAACCTCGGCAGCAATTTCATCTTTGATGTCATTACTGATCTTCTTACCGTCGAGAATTGTCATTTTATTCAGTATTCAGTTGGCAGTTGCAGTTGGCAGTTATTCTACCTTAACTCCAAATTTGCCGGGATTATTAATCATAAAATTTAATAGCTTTCCAACTTCTTCACTTTTTATAATCAGATTCTCAAATTCAGATTTTGAGATATATCCACATTCGCTGGCAAAGTGCAACCAGCTTTGTGTCGCTGCATTTTCAGAATCACTATCGCTTAATTTACTTCTGAAGTGATTTGGGTAATTCCTCTTTCTATAGGCTTCCGCTATATTAGAACAAACCGACCTGGAACTTCTACGAATCTGGTCGGTTAAACTATAAGTTTCCTCTTTAGGAAAACTCTTTGAAATTTCAAATATTCTCATAGCCAACTCAAATGCAATCTGATAAGACCTGAGGGATTTGAAATCCATAAATTATATTTTTAAGAACTGCTTACTGTAAACTGAGACCGCTAACTCAATTACTGCATTCCTTTCATCATTTGCATCATTTTGCGGCCACCACCACCTTGCATCATCTTCATCATTTTACCCATCTGGTTGAATTGCTTCAGCAATTGATTTACCTCCTGTACAGAAGTTCCAGATCCCTGAGCGATCCTTTTCTTTCTGCTGGCATTGATTATCTTGGGCTCACTTCTTTCTCCAGGAGTCATGGAATGAATGATTGCTTCAATTCCTTTAAATGCGTCATCATCGATATCTACATCCTTAAGCATTTTTCCGGCACCGGGGATCATTCCGAGTAGATCCTTCATAGATCCCATCTTTTTGATCTGTTGAAGCTGGTTTAAGAAATCGTCGAATCCAAAGGCATTTTTAGCAATCTTCTTCTGAAGTTTTCTCGCTTCCTCTTCATCATACTGTTCCTGGGCTCTTTCAACAAGGGATACCACATCCCCCATTCCAAGAATTCTATCTGCCATACGGGATGGATAGAAGATATCCATGGCGTCCATCTTTTCACCGGTCCCAATGAATTTGATAGGCTTATTCACCACAGATTTTATCGAAATGGCAGCTCCACCACGAGTATCACCGTCAAGTTTTGTAAGGATTACCCCGTCAAAATTTAATCTTTCGTTGAAAGTCTTGGCAGTATTCACGGCATCCTGACCTGTCATGGAGTCCACTACGAACAGTGTTTCATGCGGCTGTATGGCCGAGTGAATATTAGAGATCTCGGTCATCATCGCTTCATCTACAGCAAGTCGACCGGCAGTATCTATAATCACCACATTGTGCCCATTCTCTTTAGCATAGGCAATAGCATCTTTAGAAATCGCTACAGGATCCTGATTTCCTTCATCTGAATATACCTCAACTCCAACCTGTTCTCCAACTACGTGTAACTGATTGATCGCAGCGGGACGGTAAACATCACAGGCTACCAAGAGAGGTTTTTTAGTTTTCTTATTCTTTAGAAAATTGGCCAGTTTTCCGGAAAAGGTTGTTTTACCACTACCCTGAAGACCAGACATTAGAATTACAGAAGGATTACCAGAAAGATTAATTCCCGCTGCTTCTCCACCCATCAATTCGGTAAGCTCATCTTTTACGAGCTTCACCATTAATTGACCCGGTTTAAGTGCCGTTAACACATCTTGACCAAGAGCTTTTTCTTTAACCACACTGGTAAACTCCTTGGCAATTTTATAGTTCACATCGGCATCTACCAACGCACGACGAACCTCCTTAAGAGTTTCGGCCACGTTCACTTCGGTAATCTGTCCATGCCCCTTTAAAACATGTAAGGCATTATCTAACTTATCACTTAAATTATCAAACATAATCTTTCCTGTAATTTATATTCATTGGCTGCCGGGCAGCGAATTGCAAATTTAATGATTTGATGCTGAAGTATAAAGTCCAGCAAGTAAAATTCATCTGTGGGGACTTACGATTAATTTTTCCACTCAAAGTAGAAAATAACCGCTGCCCGTATAGATTTGAAATTTACATTCTTTCCGGCACCTCGATTCCCAGCAATTTAAATCCAGATTTTATGACATTTGCCACCAGATTAGACAATTGTACTCTAAATACTTTTTCTTCTTCGTTTTCTATACCCAGGATCTGTACATTCTGGTAAAATGAATTAAATGATTTCACCAGGTCATACGTATAGTTTGCTACCAAAGCCGGCGAATGATTCTCTGCCGCCAGGGCAACAGTTTCGGGAAACAACTGTACCTGTTTGATCAATTCCTTTTCTTTTTCATGAAAACTGAAATCCTCAGATAAATCAGCTGAAGTATCAAATTCTGCTTTCCTCAAAATAGACTGTATCCTCGCGTAGGTATATTGAATGAATGGCCCGGTATTTCCTTGAAAATCCACAGATTCTTCAGG
>JBFGDP010000029.1:0-14806 GCA_041580575.1 Christiangramia sp. | reverse complement strand
TCCCTTGACCAGTTTTTCATTAGACTTTATAGCTATGATTTCTTTAACCAGACTTTCAGTTGGAACAACAGATGAATCTATAAGAACATTCTTTTCAGATAGTTTTAATGGCCATTTCCCAGAAAGATGATCTTGTGTCTTAGTTGAAGTTTTCACGCCCAGGAAAGCCTCCCATTTCTCTCTTATGGTAAGTATCCCAATTCTTATATCTGCTACGGGTCTGGTAAAAGTAAAAGGGAGTAAGTCATTTTTTGAAGGACCATCAAAAAGAATATAATTCATCATTTTTGAAATTTTGTCAAAATTAATAGTTCCGGAAGAACTTTCAATAATCTATATACTTAAATCTATAACGTAAAAAAGCCGCTAAGGAGCGGCTTTGTATATCTATAAAAAACAGAAAAAAATTATTTTTTCTTGAATTTTGAGTATTTGTTCTTGAATTTATCAATTCTACCAGCACTATCCACAAGCTTGGTTTGACCTGTATAGTATGGGTGAGAAGTTCTGGAAATTTCCAGTTTTACCAACGGGTATTCAGTTCCGTCAACTTCAATAGTTTCTTTTGTTTTCGCTGTAGACTTTGTGATAAATACATCTTCATTAGACATATCTTTAAAAGCTACTAATCTATAATTTTCCGGATGGATTCCCTGCTTCATCGCTTTGATCTTTTAATTTTCGAGGTGCAAATTTAATTAATAACTTCTCAACTACAAACAAAATTCAAAAAACTTTTTACTGAATTTAGAATGTAACGTTTTCCTATATTTGTTAACTAACTGCTAAACTAATCAATCTTCAATTAACAATGGAACAATCTTCTAAGAAACTAGCTACTAGTTATGGTCTTTATCTGGGAATCGCCTTAATCCTGATTACCGTCCTTATTTATGCTTTTGACATTACCTTAATGACCGAATGGTACCTGATGGTTATTAATCTAATCCTGATTTTGGTACTTGGTACGATGGCTGTTAAAAGCGCCAAAGCTGCCAGCACCACCCTGTTCACTTTTAAAAATGCCTTCTCTGCTTATTTTTTGACTATTGTAATAGGCCTTTTTTTAGCGACGGTTTTCAGCCTGATCCTCTTTAATGTCATAGACCCGGAAGCAGCCGAAACTTTGAAAGAACTTACCATGGAGAAGCAAGCCGCGATGTTTGAAAACTTTGGAATGAGCGAAGCACAGATCAACGAAGCTATGGCTGAAATGGAGAAGCAGGATACTTTTTCTATTAAAAATGTAGGTATTAGCTTTGCGTCTCAATTAATTTTCTTCTCTATTATTGGGTTGATCATAGCATTAATATTTAGAGAAAAAGACACTACAAACGCATAATAAATGCAGATATCGGTTGTAATACCACTTCTTAACGAAGAGCAATCTCTGGTAGAATTATATAATTGGATCGTAAAAGTTTTACGGTCCAATTCCTTTTCTTACGAGATCATTTTTATTGATGACGGCAGTACCGATGGTTCCTGGAGAACTATCGAGGCGCTGGCTGATAATGACCAACAGGTTAAGGGCATAAGGTTTAACCGCAATTATGGTAAATCCCAGGCTCTACATGCCGGGTTCCTTAAAGCTAAGGGTGAGGTCGTAATTACCATGGATGCCGACCTACAGGATAATCCTGAAGAAATTCCGGAATTATATCAGCTCATCGTTCAGGATGGTCATGATCTAGTATCTGGCTGGAAGAGAAAAAGATATGATAATGTGATCACCAAAAACCTGCCTTCAAAAGTTTTCAATGCCGCGGCAAGAAAAACTTCCGGGGTAAAATTGCACGACTTTAATTGCGGGCTCAAGGCTTATAGAAAAGAGGTGATCAAAAATATAGATGTTTACGGTGAGATGCATCGATATATTCCTGTACTGGCTAAAAATGCCGGTTTTACCAGGATTACAGAAAAAGAAGTTCAGCATCAGGCCAGGAAATACGGGACTACCAAATTTGGTGTTAACAGGTTTATTTATGGTTTCTTGGATTTAATAAGTATTTGGTTTCTCTCAAAATTTGGCAGACGTCCCATGCACCTTTTTGGAGCTCTGGGTGTACTTATGTTTGTATTCGGATTTATCACCGCCGGCTGGATAGGCCTGTCTAAACTCTATAAATTATATCACGGAATACCGAATATTCTTGTGGTAGACAATCCCTGGTTCTACATTGCCGTTATTGTTATGGTGATTGGTACACAATTCTTTTTAGCCGGTTTTCTGGGAGAACTTATCCTGCGTTCTAAAAGGGACAAGGAACGATACCTAATAAAGAAAACCACTCCTAATATTTAGGAGCTTTCACCTTTTAATCATTATTTTTGCCTAGCAAAACAATCTAATTATGTCTACTATTAAACCTGAAATTCTTCAGAAGGCTGAAGAATGGCTTACCGATATTTTCGATGCAGATACCAAATCTGAGATCAATAGATTAATCGAAGAGAATCCTAAGGAACTTGAAGAAAGTTTTTATAAGAATGCTGAATTCGGCACAGGTGGAATGAGAGGCGTAATGGGTGTGGGGACTAACCGCATCAATAGATACACCCTTGGAAAAAATACCCAGGGGCTTTCAGATTATTTGAAAAGATCCTTTCCCGGAAAAGATCTAAAGGTGGCCATAGCCTACGATTGCAGAAACAATAGCCAGGAACTTGCCAAGGTAGTTGCAGATGTATTTTCTGCAAACGATATCAAGGTGTACCTGTTTTCAGAATTAAGACCAACTCCTGAACTTTCGTTTGCGGTAAAACATCTGGATTGTCAATGCGGTATTGTATTAACCGCTAGCCACAATCCGCCGGAATATAATGGATACAAAGTATACTGGGAAGATGGAGGGCAATTGGTGCCGCCACAAGATGGAGAATTAATTGATCTGATTAATAGTCTTGATTATAGTGCCATCAACTTCAATGCACGGCAAGATCTTATTGAGAAAATAGATAAAGAGGTAGATATGGCCTTTGCCGAGGCATCTGTCTTGAATGGAAGTTTTGATGTCGCCAATCCTTACAGGGAAGATCTAAAGATTGTTTTTACTTCTTTACATGGAACTTCTATAACTATGGTTCCGGAAGTTTTGGAGAAAGCAGGGTTTTCTAATGTGCATATTGTAGAAGACCAAAGAAAGCCCGATGGGAATTTCCCAACCGTAGAATCTCCCAATCCGGAAGAACCGGAGGCTTTAAAAATGGCCCTGGAAATAGCTGATGAAGAAAATGCCGATATTGTGATTGGTACAGATCCCGATTGTGATCGCCTTGGAATAGCGGTAAGAGATCTCAATGGAGAGATGATCTTATTGAATGGAAATCAAACCATGGTGGTAATGACCTGGTTTTTACTGGAACAGTGGAAAAGGACAGGGAAGATCCAGGGTAACGAATTTGTAGCTTCCACCATAGTTTCTACCCCAATGTTAAGAAACCTTACAGAGGCCTACGGGGTGCAGTATATGGAAGTACTTACCGGATTTAAATGGATCGCAAAGCTCATCAAGGATCATCCTGAACTGGAATTCATTGGTGGTGGTGAAGAAAGTTTTGGCTACATGGTTGGAGAGTTTGTTCGTGATAAAGATGCCGTCACCGCTACCCTTCTGGCGTGCGAGATCGCTGCTTATATGAAGGGCGAAGGAAGTTCTTTCTATAAGAAATTACTCCAGTTATACACCCAGTACGGTATGTATAAAGAAGAATTAATTTCGCTGGTAAAAAAAGGAATTCAAGGGGAACAGGAGATTAAACAGATGCTTATTGATCTTCGGGAAAACCCATGGACAGAAATAGATGGAGAAAAGGTAGTTCTTGTTGAAGATTACAAATCTTCTATAGCCAGAAACACCCTGGATCATTCAGAGAAATCTATAGACGTTCCAAAATCTAATGTACTTATTTATTACACCGAGAATGGAACTAAGATTGCGGCCAGGCCAAGTGGTACAGAACCGAAGATAAAATTCTACATCAGTGTGAACACAGACCTTGATTCTATAGAAAACTACCAGGAAATAGATCAGGAACTAAGCGAAAAAATTGCCCGAATAAGAGAAGATTTAAAACTGGGCTAACAAATTATACATGACCTACTTTCGAAAAATACTTCAATTCGCAATTCCGTATAAGCGATTTGCGATACTGAATATTATTTGCAACGTTTTATATGCGATCTTCAGTACACTCTCATTCATCGCTTTAATTCCTGTTATTCAGGTATTATTCGATAAAACGAAAAGAGTATCCAGAAAGCCTGTATGGGATGGGATTGGCAGTGCCAAAGATTATGTCACAGATTACTTTAATTACGAAGTTACCCAAAGGGTTAACGAAGACGAGGTGGCAGCCCTGGTCTTTATTTGCGGAATTGTAGTTCTCCTCTTTTTCCTGAAAAACTTTTTTGGATATCTCAGCTCCTTCTTTCTTACTTTCTTAAGAAATGGTGTTTTGAGAGACCTTAGGGATGCCATGTACAAAAAGATCCTGGCCTTACCCGTCGCTTACTTTTCAGAAAAGAGAAAAGGCGATACCATCTCCAGGATCACCGCAGATGTGAACGAGGTACAAACCTCTTTTCTTTCTATATTAGAACTTATTGTAAGGGAACCACTCACCATCCTTTTCACTATCATAGCAATGCTGTTGATGAGTGCAAAACTTACTCTTTTTGTTTTTTTGTTTCTACCGGTAGCCGGATTTATTATTTCTATTATTGGAAAAAAACTCAAGAAGCAATCGAACCTTGCTCAGGAAGAGAATGGCCATTTTTTGAGTATCGTAGAGGAAACACTTTCCAGTCTTAAGATTGTAAAAGGCTTTAATGCTGAAGATAAATTTTACAATCGATTTCAGGAATCTACGAACCGCTTGAACCATATTTTGAATAAACTGGTAAATCGTCAGAACATGGCCTCTCCTACCAGTGAATTTCTAGGAATCTTCGTGATCGTGATCATCCTGTGGTTTGGAGGTAATATGGTACTTGTAGAAGAAAGCCTTGATGCGGCTACCTTTATTGCTTTCCTGGGACTGGCCTACAACATCCTTACCCCTGCCAAGCAAATTTCCAAAGCTACCTATAGCGTTAAAAAGGGAGATGCAGCGGCAGAGAGAATTTTGACCGTTCTGGAAACACCATCAACCATCGTTGATGCACCAGATGCTATCGACAAGAAAAGCTTCGATTCTGAAATCAGCATCGAAAATATTAATTTCAGCTATGATACAGAGCGAGTTCTAAAAGACTTTAGCATAAGGGTGCCCAAAGGTCATACGGTGGCTCTGGTAGGACAATCAGGTTCAGGAAAATCGACAATTGCAAATTTAATTACCCGTTTCTACGATGTGAATGAAGGCGCTATCAAAATTGACGGTACAGACATCAGAAAAATTAAAAAAGTATCTTTAAGAAACCTCATGGGACTGGTGACGCAGGATTCGATTTTATTCAATGATACCATAAGAAATAATGTTTCCCTGGGTAAAGATAATGCTACAGATGAAGAGATCATCGATGCTCTAAAGATCGCAAATGCCTGGGAGTTCGTTAAAGATCTTCCTGCGGGATTAGAGACCAATATTGGAGATAGTGGTAACAAACTAAGCGGTGGACAGAAGCAACGATTATCCATTGCCAGGGCTGTACTAAAAAACCCACCGGTGATGATCCTGGACGAGGCCACTTCAGCATTAGATACTGAAAGCGAAAAACTTGTACAGAAAGCGCTTGAAAATATGATGAAGAACAGAACGTCTGTTGTGATCGCCCATAGATTATCTACGATTCAAAATGCAGACACGATCGTGGTCATGCAGCGTGGTGAAATTGTAGAACAGGGTAAACATCAGGAATTGATCGCTGCCAACGGTACCTATAAAAAACTGGTGGAAATGCAATCTTTCGATTAAGCAACCAACCCAATAGGTTTATGATCTCGTTAATTCACCAGATTCTGTAGCCAGTTGATAGTGTGCTTTTACCGTAGTAAAGTTTCCGAAGAATTTTTTACCGTCTACTCTTTCCAGGGTAACGATTTGATCGTTTGCGCCGGAAGGCTTTATGTCGGTAATTATCACCTTGGTTTCCGGCAGTCTGTTAAAATTTAGCCTGCCTCCTTTTTTTAGAATAAAATTAGCTCTTGGGAATTCAATATGAGCATAACCAAAGGTTTTTGCATCTCCGATTTCCAGGGTTTCCCCTATTTTGATATTTCCAGAGTCCTGCGCATTAAGGGCTAGACTGAAAAACATAAAAAGCAGAAAAATGTTTATTCGTTTCATAATAATGGAATTTAGAATGTGAAATTCAAAAATAAAAAAATGGATGATGTAGGTATCATCCATTTTTTAAAATTATCCCCTCTTTGGGGCAAGCGAGGATAAAGCGATTAAATTCAATTTTTTTGAGGCAAAAAAAAGTTTTTTAATCCTTTCAATGATGTAAAGTTAGAAAATATTCTGTCCAAACCAAATAATTTTTGCTTTTTATCCACTTTTTATGCTTTTCATCGATAAATAAAAAGACAATTGTTTTTAAAATCCTACATATCAGGCAATAAGAAATCTATATCTACAGAATGATCGTTTTCAATACCTTTACAGCAAAATTACCAACCTTAATAATACCTTAATTGCAATATTCTGAAGAACAATTTTTGCAAAGATTGCAGGATAACGCCACTTCCCAGGAAGCGTTCAGGGAACTAATTTCTACCTACAAGGAAAGATTATACTGGCATATAAGGAATATGGTTAAAAACCATGACGATACAGATGACGTACTTCAGAATACTTTTATAAAGATCTACCGGAACATTGGACAATTTAAAGGTGAAAGCAAATTATATAGCTGGATGTATCGTATTGCTACAAATGAGGCAATTACATTTTTAAATAAAAAGGCCCGAAGATTGCACATTACCTCTGAAGAACTGAAGGATCAGATCATAGATAATCTAGAGAGTGATGTATATTTTGAGGGAGATGCGATTAAATTGAAGCTGCAAAAGGCGATTGCGAAGCTTCCAGATAAGCAACAACAGGTATTTAATATGAAATATTTTGAAGAATTAAAATATCGCGAAATGGCCGAGATACTCAATACAAGTGAAGGTGCTCTAAAGGCGTCATATCATATAGCATCCAGAAAAGTAGAGGAATATTTAAAATCAAATTAAACCTTTTGTAAAAAATACAGTCATATAAGTGATGAAAACCAATAGAAACCATACTCCAAAATCGGGATTTAAGGTTCCTGAAGACTACTTCGGAGATCTGGAAGACAGGATTTGCCAGAAATTGAATGGTGAGGATTCTGTGTTAACATCAAACAAAAGTGGATTTATTACTCCTAAACATTATTTTGAAGATCTAGAAGAAGTGATTCTATCTAGAATTGAGCCTGAAAAACCTAAGGTTATACATCTGTTTAGAAGGGAATACCTTTTTTACGCTGCTGCAGTAGTTGCAATCTTCGCCTTGTTTCTGGGAAATTTCTTCAAATCGGGATCAGACCTCCCCATGGGCTGGGATGACATTGAAGTTTCAGCAATGGAAATTTATATAGATGAAGGCTATGAAATGGGGTATTTTGAATTGAACACGGCAGATTATCCAGAATTTATTTTGAGTGGTGATCAAATCGTGAACGAAGAAGACTTTAATGCTGTAAATACTGATGCTGCACTCGAATATATCGATGAAAACTCTGAAGATCCGTTATATATTTTAGAATGATTATGAGAAATTTAATAATACTGGTGTTAATTTTTTGTGCCTCCTTCCCAGCCCTGGCCCAGGACCAGGATATGGATGCACAGCGGGAACGCATTAAAGCGCTGAAAGTTGCATATTTTACCCAGGAACTAAATTTAAATGAGAAAACAGCCGAAAAATTCTGGCCTATTTATAATGAATATGAACGTGAAAGACGCGAGCTGCACAAACGCGAACATATCGAGCTAAAAAATGTGGAATGCATTACTGAAGATGAAGCAGAGAATCTTTTAAGTGAATTTCTCTCTGTGGAAAATGAGGAGTATAAAATTAAGAAACAATTGTTCAGGGATCTCAAACAAATTATCTCATCAAAAGATATTATCAAGCTTCACAAGCTGGAAGATGAATTTCATAAAAAGCTTATAAAAGAATATCGCTCCAAGAAAGAGCGGAAAGATGCTAATAGTAATGAATAGGAAGCTATTCATATTTAGTTTTTTGGTTAGTTAGTAGTTAATGATCCGGTAAATTAATTTTTACCGGATCATTTATTTTTACTTAAATTTTAACCGGGCAATTCTACCCTTGCCCGCCGCATAGGCTGTAGAGTCATTAATAAATCTGAGAGTGTAAAATCCTTCATCAGATAATTTTATCCAGTTAACTCCCCTATCCTTACTATAGTGTATTCCATTAAATCCTGTAGCTACAATTCCATTTCCATTGGTACCTGGGACAAACCTTATGCTGCTCTTATATCCGGGCTCCCTGCCATCTGCAATCAGTTTCCAGGTTCTTCCACCATCACTAGTAACGGCTTTGTTGGCCTTTGTTTCATTTGGCTTTGTATAATCACCTCCTATGATGATGCCATTATTATCATCATAGAAATCTATACTATAACCGCCGGCAGTGGGCTCTCCCTGTATTAAAGGAGTTTCAAGGACCTCCCAGGTTCTCCCCCGGTCCGGTGAATAAAGTACCCGGGATCTCATTCCCCCTGTAATAATCCATGTATTATCATTATAGACAGCAATATTAGAATTACTCGCCGCAAAAGCCGCCTCCCCATCAACAGCCTCAGGTAAAGATTCACAATCTAATTTATTCCAGCTTTTGCCTCCATTCCTCGTGATAATAACAGAGATACACCCTTCTGTTGGATCCCCCATAGCGATCCCCTCACGATCGTTCCAGAATATCATCGAATCATAGAAAGCCTTCTCGTGGTCTTCTTTATAAACCAGCTCCATTTTACCGGAATCACCCGTTTTATATAAAAGCGCGGGACTACCAACACTTAGCATGAAGAAGTCATTGGAAGTACTGGCTACAGACCGAAATTCCGGTTGAATAGTATCAAATTGCTGCCTGCTTATCTTCCACTTGTTTTTTGCAGGGTCATAAAGCCCATACTTGCCATTATTTGCTGCAAAGGCGAGGTTACCTCCCATGATCTCAATCGCACGGATGCTAAGAGAATCATCTTCCAGGATCACATTGGTAGTAACAGATTTATAGACCTTAGGACTGCCGATGTTATCTTTCAAATTCCTTTCCTCACGATCATTCTTGCAGGCGAAAACAATAACGATCAATAAAAGACTTAGTTTCTTCATTCAGTTAACTTTATTACTTCTTTAAATATTGAGTTCTTTCTATTTTGTAAACAGGTCTTTTTTAGCCAAAAAAGCATCAGAACCTGTCATTAGAATTTGAATCAAATATAAATTAATCCGACTCAAAAAAACGTAACTTTGCCGCTTTAAAGAATTTTTATGCGCCTACACAGGAATCTAGTTTTTGCTACCATTGATGCTTTAGCCGAAATTTTTAACGAAGGGAATTATGCCGATAAGGTAATTGAAAAAACTCTGAAGAGAGATAAACGCTGGGGGTCCCGGGACAGGAGTTTTATTGCAGAAACCACTTATGACATTGTTAGGTGGAAACGATTATATGCGGAAATTGCCGAAGTAAAAGAACCTTTTAAAAGAGAAGATCTTTTTAGAATGTTTGCGGTTTGGTGTGTTTTAAGAGGGGTCACAATCCCGGAATGGCCTCAGTTCGAAAGAACGCCTGAAAGGCGTATCAAAGGCCGATTTGATGAGTTAAGCAAGATCAGGAAATTTAGAGAATCTGTGCCAGACTGGATGGATGAGCTTGGTGCAAAAGAACTTGGAGAAAAAGTTTGGACCAAAGAGATTCATGCCTTGAACGAACAGGCTCCCGTTGTTATTCGGGCTAATAAATTAAAAACGAAGGCAAAGGATTTGGCAGAGAAGCTTAGCGAGGAAGGATTCGAAACTGCAAATCTCAAAAATTACCCTGAAGCACTGGAATTAAAAGAACGTGCAAATATTTTCAGAACCAAGGCATTTCAGGATGGCTTATTTGAAGTACAGGATGCCAGTTCTCAACGAGTAGCCGAATTTCTAGATGTGGAGCCGGGAATGCGCGTGGTAGATACCTGCGCAGGTGCGGGAGGAAAAACGTTACATCTTGCTGCCCTAATGGAGAACAAGGGACAGATCATTGCCCTGGACATCTATGGTAATAAATTGAAGGAATTAAAGCGTAGAGCAAAGCGTGCCGGAGCTCATAATGTGGAGACCAGAAGCATAGATTCTACCAAGGTTATCAAGAAATTATATAACTCTGCAGACCGGGTACTTATAGACGCTCCCTGCAGTGGTCTGGGTGTTTTAAGTAGAAATCCAGATGCGAAATGGAAATTACAGCCAGATTTCCTGGATAAGATAAGAAACACCCAACTGGAAATTCTTGAACAGTATTCTAAAATTGTAAAAAAAGGTGGAAAACTGGTATATGCAACCTGTTCCGTATTGCCTTCAGAAAATCAACAACAGGTTCAAAAATTTCTGAAGACTGAAGCCGGGAAGGATTTTAAACTGCTTAGAGAGAAAAGCATACTTTCCAGTGAAAGTGGATATGATGGATTTTATATGGCATCTCTTCAAAAAGAATAAAACAAAAGCGACTCTCCGGTCGCTTTTTTCAATTTTTCAGCTTAAATATAAGACTGCATTATTAGAATTATGCCAGGTCCATGCCGGAATTTCCCGGTTACTTTATTGTCTGGTTCAAGTGCTACTTTCAGTGTCTTACAGAACTCACTCACATCGATTTTGTATGTATGCATGATATAAAGATCCTCATTATGCCCGGTCAAAAAATCATGATATAAGTGCTTTAACTGAATTTCAAAAATTTCCTCATCGGGAACCCTTGTTTTCGAGCGCATGCTGACCATAAGATACCCAGTTTGCTGAAAGTGATTTACTCTCATATTCCCTACCGTTTGCCTCTCAACTTACCCACCATTACTAGAACATGACAATCCGGTTAAAAAAACCAGGATTATTACGCCTAGTATACTTTCTAATTTCATTACCGGGTTAAAAATGATTGGATGGAATTAGCAAAAGGATTCTCCAGTTATTGCATTATTTTAAACCACATATAAAACACTAAAGCTGTTGAATCAATATTTATATCTTCAGCTTTAATTAGGCAAATTACAGGATAGAATATAATTTTTATAGCATGAATATTTAATTGTCTTAATTATTTTCAGTTCGCCCAGATGTTTAGGCTTCAACATCTAATAGTAAAAATAAGGATCCTTTCCCACATGCAGGGATTTGAGGATTTGAAAGATGTTTTTAGACCTTAATAATTCCGGCTATTAATTTTACGAATTAGGTTTAAAAAAGTAAATTTGTGCCTTTGCCAAACAACACAAACACAACCTAAATGATCCTTTTCTTCGGAAACCAAACTACAAAGATCTTTGCTGTGGAAACACACTCAGAACTTTCAGCTCAGGAAATATCAAAACTAAACTGGCTTTTTGGAAATACTCAACAAATACATAAATCTGCACTCGCAGATTTTTTTGTTGGACCACGTGCCGCCATGATCACCCCCTGGAGCACAAATGCTGTGGAAATCACTCAAAATATGGGAATCCATGGGCTCATAAGAATTGAAGAATTTTTGATGGTTGATGAGCATTTCCAGGATTTTGACCCTATGCTCTCCCAGAAATATAACGGCCTGGACCAGGATATTTTTGACATCCATATAGATCCTGCTCCAATTATTGAAGTAAATGATATTGCAGGTTTTAATGAGCAGGAAGGATTAGCCTTGAACCCTGAAGAGGTCGCATACCTTGAAGGCCTGGCAACCAAGCTGGGAAGAAAACTGACAGATTCTGAAGTTTTCGGTTTTTCTCAGGTGAATTCAGAACATTGCCGACATAAGATCTTCAATGGTAAATTTGTAATTGACGGGGAAGAAAAACCGGTTTCTCTGTTCAAATTAATTAGAAAAACTTCAGAGGAGAATCCTAACGATATAGTATCTGCATATAAAGATAATGTAGCTTTCATAAAAGGACCCAAAGTAGAGCAATTTGCACCTAAAGCGCCCGATGTACCTGAATATTACCAGGTCAAGGATTTTGAATCAGTAATATCACTAAAAGCTGAAACACATAACTTCCCCACTACGGTAGAGCCATTTAACGGGGCTGCCACGGGAAGCGGTGGCGAAATAAGAGATCGACTTGCCGGCGGTAAGGGATCATTACCCCTGGCCGGGACAGCCGTTTATATGACCTCCTATTCGAGACTTGAAAAAGACAGGAAGTGGGAGAACAATATGAAAGAGAGAGACTGGTTATACCAGACGCCTATGGATATACTTATCAAAGCTTCTAATGGAGCTTCAGATTTTGGAAATAAATTTGGTCAACCGCTAATTTCCGGCTCTGTATTAACTTTTGAACACTCTGAGCACGATCGTACCCTGGGATATGATAAGGTGATCATGCTTGCCGGTGGAATTGGTTATGGTAAAAAAGATCAAGCATTAAAAGATGTCCCGAATAAAGGGGATAAAATAGTTGTGCTCGGCGGAGAAAATTACCGTATCGGGATGGGTGGAGCTGCAGTATCTTCTGCAGATACCGGTGAATTTAGTAGCGGTATCGAATTAAATGCCATACAGCGTTCAAATCCCGAAATGCAGAAACGTGCAGCCAATGCCGTACGCGGTATGGTGGAGAGTGATGAGAACCCCATAGTTTCTATACACGATCACGGAGCCGGCGGCCATTTGAACTGTTTAAGCGAACTTGTGGAAGAAAAAGGAGGGAAAATAGACCTCGATGCCTTGCCGGTGGGCGACCCTACCCTTTCTGCCAAGGAAATTATTGGCAATGAATCTCAGGAACGAATGGGACTGGTAATTGGTGAGGCTCAAATAGACCAGCTCAAAAGAGTGGCAGACAGAGAGAGATCACCAATGTATGAAGTAGGCGAGGTAACCGGAGACTATAGATTTACGTTTGAAGGTGAGAAATCCGGGCAAAAGCCCATGGATCTAGATCTGTCTGATATGTTTGGAAGTTCCCCGAAAACAGTCATGGTCGATAAAACGGTTGAGAGAAAATATGAAGAAGTAAGTTATAAAACCACTCAGGTTCACGAATATCTTGAACAGGTTTTACAACTGGAATCTGTGGCCTGTAAAGACTGGTTAACAAATAAAGTGGACAGGTGCGTTACCGGTAGGGTTGCAAAACAACAAACTGCCGGTCCTCTGCAATTACCCTTAAATAATTGCGGGGTGATGGCGCTGGATTATAAAGGTAAGAATGGTGTTGCTACCTCTATTGGCCATTCCCCTGTTTCGGCTTTGGTAGACCCTGTAGCCGGATCTAAAAATAGTATTGCCGAGTCATTATCAAATATTATCTGGGCCCCTCTGGAGAAAGGCTTAAAATCGATCTCACTCTCCGCTAACTGGATGTGGCCCTGTAATAACGAAGGGGAAGATGCGAGATTGTATGCCGCTGTGGAAGGTATCTCTAAATTTGCCATTTCATTAGGTATCAATGTTCCAACCGGTAAAGATTCCCTTTCCATGAAACAACGATATGAGGACGGTGAGGTAATCTCTCCGGGCACGGTTATTATTTCTGCTGCCGGCCATTGCAGCGATATTAGTAAGGTGGTTGAACCCGTACTTGAAAAGAACGGTGGAGATATATATTATATCAACCTTTCACAAGATAGTTTTAAACTTGGTGGGTCTTCATTCGCCCAGATCCTGAACAAAGTTGGCAATGAAGTACCAACCATTAAGGACGATAAAAAATTTGCTGCTGCTTTTAACGCTATTCAGGAATTGATCAAAAAGGATCTTATCCTGGCCGGTCACGATGTGGCTTCGGGAGGCCTGATCACTACCCTGCTCGAGATGTGCTTTGCAGATGTGAACCTGGCTGCAGAATTTGATCTTTCAGCATTGAACGAAAAAGACATTATTAAACTCCTTTTCAACGAAAATTGCGGAATTGTTTTCCAGGCAAAGGACGAATCAATCGAAGATATTCTTGAAGATAAAAACGTCGAATTCTTTAAAATTGGAAGAGTCGTTGAAGGAAAAGAGCTGAGAATTAAAAATTCCGGAGCCGACCTTAGTTTCAATATACCTGAATTAAGAGATACCTGGTATAAGACCTCATTTCTGCTGGATGAACATCAGAGCGGTATTGATAAAGCCACTGAACGTTACCACAACTATAAAGAACAGCCACTTGAGTTCAGGTTCCCGGAGCATTTTACCGGGAAACTTCCTGAAATAGATCCTGCAAAACCAAGAATAAAAGCGGCCATTATTCGCGAAAAAGGATCGAATTCTGAACGTGAAATGGCCCGGGCCATGTACCTGGCCGGTTTTGATGTAAAGGATGTACATATGACCGACCTTATTTCGGGTCGCGAAACCCTGGAAGACATTCGATTTATCGCTGCGGTAGGTGGATTCTCTAACTCAGATGTTCTGGGAAGTGCTAAAGTTTGGGCCGGAGCATTCCTTTATAATTCGAAGGCGAAAGAAGCTTTAGATAATTTCTTTTCCCGGGAAGACACATTGTCATTAGGAGTTTGTAATGGATGCCAGTTATTTATTGAACTGGGACTCATTAATCCTGAGCATGAGCAAAAGCCTAAAATGCTCCATAATGAATCACATAAATTTGAAT